>NZ_BAOX01000087.1:0-16663 GCF_000813105.1 Rhodococcus sp. BS-15
GGTCGGTGACCGAGCCGGTCACCGACTTGGGCGTTCCGCACAGCACGGCGCACTGCACCGCCTTCGGATGCGCGCCGAGAGCCGCGATGGCCGTCGCCGCACCCAACGAATGGCCCATCAGGGCGAACGACAGTTCCGGGTGCTCGGCCTCGGCCATGTCGAGCAACTGCAGCGCGTTCTGAGCGAGTGCGGGGATCTGAGCAGCGTCCGTCAACTCACCCTCGGTGAGGCCGTGGCCCACGTGATCGACCGCCCACACGTCGACTCCGCGTCCGTTGAGGACCCGAGCGAAACGGTGATAGTGGCCGCTGTTCTGGCCGAGACCGTGCAGAAATACGAGACCGAAACGAGCATCGGGAACAGTCCAGTTTCGGTAATGGACAGCACCGGTGGCTCCGTCGAAAAAAGGCATTCGATCATTTTGCCTCCTCGCGACGGCATCCGCGCGCAACGTGACCGGTACCGCTCGCGATGGTGACTAGGGTGGGCGCGTGTTCCTCATCGGCGATCGCGTCATCTACAGCGCCAGCGACCTCGCCGCGGCAGCGTCGTGCGAATTCGGACTGCTCCGCCGACTCGACGGCCTCACCGGTCTGATCCCGCGGGCAACCGCCGCGCCCGATCCGATGCTCGACCGCACCTCGGCACTCGGATTCGAGCACGAACGCCGTCAGCTCGAGACATTCCAACAGCGATTCCCCGGCGGCGTTCTGACGATGGACCGACCGGGACGGACGGCACAGGAACTGGCCGACGCGGCCTGGGGGACGTTCACCGCCCTCACCTCCCGCACACCCGTGGTCTATCAGGCCACCTTCTTCGACGGCCGATTTCTCGGTTTCTGCGACTTCCTGGTGGCCGAGGGCGCTCGGTACGCCGTGTACGACACCAAGCTGTCGCGGCACGCGAAGGTTCCGGCACTGCTGCAGTTGGCGGCCTACGCGGACGCGCTGCGGTCCGGCGGTATCACTCCGAGCGACGAGGTGCACCTGATGCTCGGCGACGGCAGCGACTCCGCGCACTCGCTCGCCGAGATCCTTCCGGTCTACCGGCAGTCAAGGGGACACCTGCAACACATACTCGACGAGCACCACGCCGAGGGCACCGTCGTCGACTGGTTCGACTCGCGCTATTCCGGCTGCGGGCAGTGCGAGGCATGCACGGTCGAGGTGGAACAGCACCGCGACCTGGTTCTCGTCGCAGGCATGCGCGCGAGCACCAGGGACAGACTGCTCGACGCCGGCATCTCGACGGTCGACCAACTCGCCGCGTCGACCGGGAGCGTGGACGGCATGCCGACTCGCACGGTGACGAATCTGAGAGCTCAGGCCGCGCTGCAGGTGCGCCAGGAACACAGCGGCGACGCCGAGTTCGAGATCTTCGACGCCGACGCCCTCGGCGTGATCCCCGAGCCCGATCCGGGCGACATCTTCTTCGACTTCGAAGGCGACCCACTGTGGGCCGAGGCCGGCAGCACCGAATGGGGGCTCGAGTACCTGTTCGGCGTCTACACCGCCGACGGCGACTTCCTCCCGTTCTGGGCGCACGATCGCGCGCAGGAACGCCGCGCTCTGATCGACTTCCTCGACTACGTGACCACCCGTCGCGCCACCCACCCGAACATGCACGTCTACCACTACGCGCCGTACGAGAAGACCGCGCTGCTGCGCCTCGCCGGACGCTACGGCGTCGGTGAGGACGCGGTCGACGACCTACTGCGGGACAACGTTCTGGTGGACCTCTATCCGATCGTGCGATCTGCGGTACGCATCGGAGCCAGGTCCTACAGCATCAAGAAGCTCGAACCCCTGTACATGCCCGCCGCCCGCGACGGAGACGTCACCGATGCGGCCGCGTCGATCGTCGAATACGCGAACTGGTGCGATCTACGAGACCAGGGCAAGGACGCCGAGGCTGCTGCGTTGCTCGCCGACATCGCCGAGTACAACCGCACCGACTGCGAATCGACACTGCAACTGCGGGATTGGTTGCTGGGGCGCGCCTCGGATGCCGGTGTGCACCCGCGCGCGCCGCAACACCTCGAGCTCGAGGACGGTGCCGTCGACACCGCGAGCCCGCTCGAGCTCGAACTCGCCGACTACGCCGGTCTGCCGTGGGAGCGGACCTCCACGCAACAGGCCGTCGCACTGTTCGCCGGTTCCATCGGATATCACCGACGCGAACGAAAGCCGTTCTGGTGGGCGCACTTCGATCGCCTGACCCACCCACTGGACGAGTGGGCCGACGCGGCCGACGTGCTGAAGGTCGAGCGTGCCGAACTGGTGCACGACTGGATGAAAACTGCACCGAAGCAACGGGTTCTGCGACGGCAGCTCAAACTGCTGGGGCACCTGACGGGCGGAGTCCTGTCCAGCTCGAAGGTAAAGCTGCTCTACGACGACCCGGCCCCGGAGGGATTGCCGAAGCAGCAGCCGACCCATCGCGCGACCACGACGGTCGAGATCGTGCAGGCGGGCTACGAGGGCACCCTCGACATGGTGGTGGTGCAGGAGAACCTGCGCAAGGGAGTTGACGAGTACCCCGACTTCCCCATCGCCACCGCACCCGAACCGCCCCCGGCGACCAAGTATCTGGAGCAGGCGATCGTTGCCGTCGCCGCCGAGGTCAACGCCGCCCTGCCGCACCTTCCGCGCACGGCCGTTGCCGATCTGCTGACGCTCTCGCCGCCCCGAACCCGTTCCGGCACCGGCCTTCCCGAGGTGTACGCCGGCGACTACGCGACGGCCGTCACGGCGGCGCTGCTCGATCTCGATCTCTCCTACGTTGCCGTGCAGGGGCCGCCCGGGACCGGGAAGACGTACACCGCCGCACGGGTGATCGCCGAGTTGGTCGATGTCCATCACTGGCGGGTCGGCGTGGTGGGCCAGTCGCATCACGTGGTGAACAATCTGCTGGACACCATCGTGGCGGCAGGCGTCGACCCGGGGCGAGTGGGCAAGAAGGCACCGACATCCCATACCGTCGTGGACCCGGCGGAGTACTCCCGCTTCGTCACCGAGGCCGAGGACGGCTGCGTCATCGGCGGTACCGCCTGGGACTTCTCCAACCCCGGCCGCATTCCGCCCGAGTCGCTCGATCTCCTGGTCATCGACGAGGCCGGGCAATTCTCGTTGGCCAACACCATCGCCGTCTCGGTGTCCGCACGTAACCTGCTGCTGCTCGGCGACCCGGCGCAGCTGCCGCAGGTCAGCCAGGGCACCCACCCCGAACCCGTCGACGAGTCGGCTCTGGGTTGGATCACCAGCGGTCACCCGACGCTGCCCGCCGACCGCGGGTACTTTCTGGCCACGACGTGGCGGATGCATCCCGATCTGTGTGCGCCGGTCTCGACGCTGTCGTACGAGGGCAAACTCGAGTCCAACAGTGCTGTGACACAGGCCCGTTCGCTGGAGTCGCTTGCACCGGGACTGCACACCGTCTACCTCGACCACCACGGCAATTCCACCGACTCGGTGGAGGAAGCCGACGAGATCGTCGCCCGCGTGCAGAATCTGCTCGGTCGGCAATGGCGCGACCCGCAGTCGTTCGAGGGTGCGCGGCCCATGCACCAGGGCGACTTCCTGGTGGTCGCGGCCTACAACGCGCAGGTAGCCGTCATCGCCCTGCGACTCGCGGCCGCCGGCCTCGACGAGGTCGCGGTGGGCACCGTGGACAAGTTCCAGGGACGACAGGCACCGGTGGTGCTGATCTCGATGGCAGCGTCGGCGATCGAGGACGTTCCGCGAGGCATGGGATTCCTGTTGTCCCGCAACAGACTCAACGTCGCCGTCTCTCGTGGCCAATGGGCCGCGATACTGATCCGGTCGCGGGCACTGACCCGGTACCTGCCGTCGACCCCGGCCGGACTGGTCACTCTCGGCACCTTCATGAGCCTGTGCGAGAACGGAATTCAGCCGAACGCCATGCCCTCACCACGGTAAGTGGGGACTGCCTCGACGGAACCGTCGGCGTGCACCAGATGCAGGGTGTCGAATCGCTCGCACAGCTCGCCCGCCTTGGCATGCCGGAACCAGACGCGATCACCGATCCGGATCTCCTCGGCTCCGCTCACCGGAGTCTGCACCTCGCCGGCACCCTCGTTGCGCAGCAACCGCAGACCGGACGCCACCACTCCCCTGGCCTGTCTCGACCACGCGACCGGCCGCGGGGACCTCGATGCCGACGCCGGACCCGACGCGATGTAGCCACCACCGAACAGCGTGGCGATCTGCGGCGTCGGCTTGCGCACCGCGGGCAGCGCGAAGAACAGCGAAGGCTCGGCCGAGAATGCGCGATACCGATCGAACAGCGTCGGCGCGAACAAGCCCGATCCCGCGGTCACCTCGGTGACGACCGGATCGGCCGCCGAGAAGTCGATCGACCCGGTACCGCCACTGTTGACGATCTCGATCCGACCCACTGCCGCGGTCACGGCCTCGACCACCGCCGTTCTGCGCGTAGAGATCTCACGCGACGACAGCGACTTCATCCATTCCACCGCAAGATTGGAATCGGGCACACCGGCGATCTGTGCCTCGTAGAACATCAGACCGACCACCCGGAACCCACGCGCCTGCGCCGCCCGCGCGAAGGCGGCGACCTGCTCGGGTTCGCGCAACGGCGAACGTCTGACACCGATGTGCACCGGCCCGATCCGTAGCGAGGCATCGACGTCGATACAGACACGCGGCTTGAGAAGATCACTGTCGGTGGCGTCGCGCACGATGTCGAGTTGTGCGACGTCATCGACCATCAGCGTGATTCGTCCGGACAGAACGCGATCGTTGACGACCTGGGCGAGGGCGGTGCGATCGACCGTCGGGTACCCCATCAGGATGTCCTCCGCGCCGTGGCGCGCCAACCAGATCGCCTCACGCAGGGAGTAGGCCATGACCCCGCTCACGCCGTCGGCCGCGAGTACCCGATCCAGTACCGCCCGGCACCGAACCGACTTGCTCGCGATCCTGATCGGCACCCCGTCCGCCCGTGCTCGCAGCGCCGCGGTATTGGCATCGAGGGCAGCGGAATCGACTGCAGCCAAAGGCGATTCGAGACCCTCGGTGGCAGCGGCGATACGGGACAGTGGTGTCGTGTCGGTGGTTGCGACACCGGCGATCGAACTCATGCGGCGTATTCCTTCGTCGTCGTTGCCAGGCCTACACAGTCAAACACTCCGCAGCCCAGAAGTCCCAGCGAGCATCGGCCACGCCGGTCCTCAGCAGTCCATGGCCTTGCCCGCGATCAGCCCCGACAGGTCGTCGATCTGCGCCAGCACCTCGAGATCGTCGCCGTCGACCAACCACCGCAGCACCAGCCCGTCGAGGGTGGCCATTCCGAAACGCGCGATCGAGGCCACCGGCTCGAGCCAGCGCGTACCGGTGTGAGCGGAACACTTCTCGAAGAACAACCGGGCCTCGGAGTCTCGGATTCGGTACTGCCCACTGGCGATCTCGGCGGCCGTGGCGGACCCGAGCGCGCGATGACGCAGCAGATAGGTCTTGATCTCGTAGGCGAGCAACTGCCGATCCGGTGACTTCTCGATCAGCAACCACACCGCGCTCAGACCGCCGTGCACCAGCTCTCGCAGGCCACGGACGCCCGGGAGTTCGCGCGTGCCCACGGCACTGTCCAACGCGGCGTGCAGAATCTCGGTGACGTCGACGATGAGGTGCTCGCCCATCGCGATCACCAGATCCTGCTTGGTCTCGAAGTGGTACTGCACGATGCCCTTGGTGACCTCCGCATGCTCCGAGAGAGCGCGCACGGTCAGGGACTCGATGCCGACCCGCTCGGCGACATCGATCGCAGACTGCACCAGTTGTGCGCGTCGCACATCAGCGGGCAGCCTCGATTGCATGACCCGATCCTAGGGCGCGGGCGAGGTCTGTGCCTCGGATTGCCCCAGGGGAGCGCGCTGCGGGATAGTGATTCGATGATCGAGCGGTCGTGGCAGAACTGGGCGGGCAATCAACACGCTTTTCCGGCGAAGCGCTCCGAGCCCAGGTCGGTGGACGAGCTGCGCGCCGTGCTGGCGGGTGCCGTCGAACGATCGCGCACAGTGCGGTGCGTCGGGGCCGGCCATTCCTTCACTCCGATCGCGGTCACCAACGGCGTCCAGATCGGTCTGGATTCGCTGCGCGGCATCGAATCCGTTGTGCGCAGCGACGACGGTTCTGCCCGGGTGACGGTGCTCGCGGGCACTCGGCTGCGCGAGCTGACCGCGCGGTTGTGGGACCTCGGCCTGGCCATGACCAACCTCGGCGACATCGACGAACAGTCCGTCGCCGGAGCCATCTCCACGGGTACTCACGGAACGGGAGGCCGTTTCGGCGGCATCGCCACCCAGGTGTGCGCAGTGGAACTGATGACCGCGGACGGCGAACTCGTGCAGTGCTCTCGCGCGGAGAACACAGAACTGTTCGACGCCGCCCGCATCGGTCTCGGTGCACTCGGCGTCATCACCCGAGTCACGCTCGAGTGCGTTCCGGCCTTCGCCCTACGAGCCGTGGAAGAGCCGTCGACGTTGCGGGCAACCATGGCCGATCTCGATGCGACCGTCGCAGGCGTCGACCACTTCGAGTTCTACTGGTTTCCGCACACCGACCGCGTGCTGACCAAACGCAACACCCGGCTACCCGGCGATGCCGTGTTGAAGCCGCTGGGAAAGGTGCGCTCGTACATCGACGACGAGCTGTTGTCCAACACGGTCTTCGAGGGTCTCAACCGCATGGTGACGCGAATGCCGGCCCTGATTCCCCGGGTCAACGCGATCTCGGCCCGAGCGTTGTCGGCTCGCGAGCACACCGACCGCTCGTATCGGGTGTTCGCGTCGTCGCGGACCGTCAGGTTCGTCGAGATGGAGTACGCCGTGCCTGCGGCCGAGATCGGCTGGGTGCTGCGCGAGGTGAATCGCTGGCTCGAGCGGTCTTCGACAGCCATCGCGTTCCCTGTCGAAGTGCGCTTCGCCGCGGCCGACGACATCTGGCTCTCCACCGCGTACGGACGCCCGACGGCCTACATCGCCGTGCACCAGTACCACCGCCGCGATCACCGCGAATACTTCGATGCAGTCGAGGCCATCTGCCGCAGCGTCGACGGGCGACCGCACTGGGGCAAACTGCACTCCCTCGGCGGCGACGAGCTGCGTGATACCTACGAACACTTCGAAGATTTCCTGCGCGTCCGCGATTCGATGGACCCGGGGAAGCTGTTCGGCAGCGAGTACCTCGAGCGTCTGCTGTCGTGAGCGGTAACTCGTAGCAGGCTACGAACTACCGCGCACGACCGATTCGCTTACATTGGAGCGAGTGAGCACAGGAAAACGCGCGCTGTCCGGCATCGTCGCCGCCGGGGTGGTCCTCGGCGTCGGTGAATTGATCGCCGTCCCCATCGGACCCAACTCGTCACCGCTGACTGCCGTCGGGTCCTCGGCCGTCGACCACAGTCCGGCCCCGATCCGTGAATGGGCCATCGACACGTTCGGCACCTCCGACAAGCTCGCGCTGTTCGTCGGCATGGCCGTGGTGATCGGAGCGATTGCCGCAGCGGCCGGAATCGCCCGCAAGCCGATCGGTGCGGTGGTGTTCGCCGCACTGGGCGTTGTGGGCGTACTCGCGGCAGCGACTCGCCCCCGACGCGACGGCCTTCTACGCAGTCCCGACCATCGGCGGCGTCGTCGTGGGCATCGTCGTACTGCACGCCCTCATCGGTGCCGCCGCGCCTGCGACCGAGGGCATGAACCGACGCAGCTTCCTCACCCTCGCCGCCGGTGCCGCGGTACTCGGCGTCGTCGCCGGAACAGCCGGACGAATGCTCACCTCGGCCCGAGCAGTCACCGCCGATCGACTCGGCTTCATGCTGCCCACGCCGACCCCGCAACCCCCGATACCGGCGGGGGCGGACCTGAAGATCGACGGCCTCGCGTCGTACATCACCCCGAACGACGACTTCTACCGCATCGACACCGCACTGGTCGTACCGCGGGTGGCGTCGGATACGTGGTCGTTGCGGATCCACGGCATGGTGGACCGCGAGATCGAGCTGACGTTCGCCGACCTTGCGCAAAGACAAGCAGTGGAAAAGACCGTCACCCTGACTTGCGTGTCCAACATCGTCGGCGGTGATCTCGTGGGCAACGCAACGTGGATCGGCTACCCGCTCAAGGACATTCTCGAAGAAGCAGGCATCTCCCCCGACGCAGACATGGCGCTGTCGTCGAGCAGTGACGCCTTCACCGCGGGCACTCCCCTCGAGGTTCTGCTCGACGGCCGCGACGCCCTGCTGGCGGTCGGCATGAACGGCGCACCGCTGCCCGTCGAGCACGGCTACCCGGCGCGGCTCGTCGTCCCCCGGTCTGTACGGATACGTCTCGGCGACCAAGTGGGTCACCGACATCGAGATCACCCGATTCGACAGCGCGACGGCATACTGGACCGACCGCGGCTGGGGCGCACGCGGACCGATCAAGACGGCCTCGCGAATCGACACTCCACGATCGGGCAGTTCCGTGCCCGCCGGGCGGACCGTGATCGCGGGCGTCGCCTGGGACCAACACACCGGCATCGACGCCGTGGAAGTGCAAGTGGACGAGGGCAACTGGGTGCCGACAACACTGTCGGAGGAGTACTCCAAGGACACCTGGCGGCAATGGACTGTAGAACTCGACCTACCCGCAGGCCAACACTCGATCCGAGCGCGCGCCACCAACTCCGCAGGCGAGCTACAGACCAACCAGACCGCCGACACCGTTCCCGACGGTGCCACCGGCTACCCGCGAATCTCGGTGACGGCGAGCTGATCTAGACAGTCTGGAAGCTCGCGCGGATCGAGTTCTCGGCCAACTGCTTTCGCTCGGCCCCGGTGAGGCCCATTCCCGCTTCGAGGGCAGAGAAGTTGTCGTCGACGTAGCCACCGAAGTAGGCGGGATCGTCGGAATTGATCGACACGAGAAGTCCGCGCTCGAGCATCTGCCGCAGCGGTAGCTGCCCGACATTGTCGATCACCTTGAGCCGGACGTTGGACAGCGGGCACACGGTGAGCGGAATCTGTTCCTCGACAAGTCGATTCACCAGCGCCTCGTCTTCGAGGCACCGCACACCGTGGTCGATGCGCTCGACCTTCAGCAGGTCCAGTGCCTGCCAGATGTAATCGGGCGGCCCCTCTTCGCCGGCGTGGGCGACGACGTGCAACCCCTCGGCGCGCGCCTTGGCGAACACGTCCACGAACAGCGACGGCGGATAGCCCACCTCTGCGGAATCGAGACCGAGACCGATGATCGGGGCCTGCATCGCCAATAGATCGTCCAGCAGTTGATTGGCGTGCAGCACCGGCTTGTCTCGCAGGATCGACGCGATCAACCCACTGGTGACGCCGAACTCGCGCTCGCTGGAAGCGCAGGCGTCGGCCAATCCGTCGACGACGGCCTCGAGGGGGGACACCGCGCTCGGTGTGCGCCTGCGGATCGAAGAAGATCTCCGCGTGCGTCACCCCGGCCTGCGCGGTGCGGCGGAAGTAGGCCCGGGCGAGGTCGGCGAAATCCTCGCCCGTGCGCAGCACGGCCATGTTCGCGTAGTACAGATCCAGGAACGACTGCAGGTCGGTGAACTCGTACTTCGCGCGCAGTCCGTCGATGTCGTTGTACGGCAACGACAATCCGTTGCGCTCGGCGAGCTCGAATATCAGCGGAGGTTCGAGTGACCCCTCGATGTGCAGGTGCAGTTCGGCCAGCTGGTCAGTACTCACTCACCCGATGCTACTTGCCCGTGTACGTCGCCTTGCCCGGACCGACCTCGAGGAAGCTCTTCACCGCACCCCGCAGATCCTCTGTCTCGAACAGTGCGCCGGAGACCTCCGAGGTGATCTCGTCCGCATGGGCCACACCGCCCGAACGCCACGCTGCCACAATCTGTTTCGTTGCCGCATGCGCGACGGTGGGTCCGTCGGCCAGTCGATGTGCCAGAGCGAGCGCCGCGGCGTCGACGTCGTCATGGATCTGATTGACCACGCCCCACTCCTTCAGCGTCTGCGCGTCGTACAGGTCACCGGTCATGACGAGCTCCCGAGCACGACCCGAACCGGCCCGCTCGGCGAGGCGCTGCGGCCCTCCCATCGACGGCGTCAACCCGACGACGGTCTCGACCAGACCGAACTTGGCCTTGGGACCGGCAAGAATGATGTCGCACGCCAGCGAGATCTCGAATGCCGCGGTGAGCGTCAGACCGTGCGCGGCGTAGATCACCGGGCAGGGCAGCGCCTCGAGCGGATGAGCAATCTGCGCGAACAGACCACTCCACAGATCGGCACCCTGCGCGGCGGACAGGCCCTCGAAGACATGCACGTCGACACCCGCGGAGTTCACCTTGCCCTCGGCGCGCAGCAATACCGCCCGCGGAGGTCGCGCGACGAGATCGGCGACATCAGCGACCACCGCGTCGAACATGGCCTGATCGAAGAGGTTGAGCGGGCCGTGATCGAAGGTGAGGACGGCGACCTCGGCGCCTGCCGCGGTGGTGGTACGAACGAGCGAAGTGGGTGCGTCAGCCATGGTTCGCATAGTGCCACACCGGTCCGTGGCGGTTGTTACCAACGAGTATTGTGCCCAGGTAACTCACCGTTACCGAGAGGAACAGATACATGAAGCGCAGCCTGTTCGAGGCCGATCACGAGGACTTCCGTGCGTCGGTGCGCGAGTTCGTCACCCGTACCATCACACCGGTCGAGGAGAAGCTCGTCGAACAGCGGTACATCGACCGGGAGATCTGGCTCGAAGCAGGACGGAACGGCTTCCTCGGACTCGAAGTGCCGGAAGAATACGGCGGCAGCGGAGCCGAGGACTACCGATTCAACGCCGTCCTCGCCGAGGAACTCGCCCGCTCGAGTGCCGCGGTGGCGTCGTGCTTCGGTATTCACGTCGACATCGTCGCGCCCTACCTGGTCAAGCTCACCACCGAGGAGCAGAAGAAGCGCTGGCTCCCCGGCTTCTGCAGCGGCGAGATCCTCACCGCGATCGCGATGACCGAACCGTCCGGCGGCTCCGACCTGGCCGCGCTGAAGACCACCGCCGTCAAGGACGGCGACGACTTCATCATCAACGGTTCGAAGACCTTCATCACCAACGGCAATTCCGCAGACCTCGTCATCGTCGCCACCCGAACGACGCCGGAGAAGAAGGCCAAGGGCATCACGCTCTTCGCCGTCGAGAACGGCACCGAAGGATTCTCCCGCGGCCGCAAGCTCGACAAGGTCGGCCAGCCCGAATCCGACACGGCCGAGCTGTTCTTCGAGAACGTGCGCGTCCCGAGCTCGAACATGATCGGCGAATTCGACGGCGGCTTCATCCACATGATGCAGCTGCTCCCCCAGGAACGGATCAGCTGCTCGGTGGCCAACCTCGGACACGTCCGCCCCATCCTCGAAGAGACGCTGCAATACGCCAAGGATCGCAAGGCGTTCGGCCAGCAGATCGGCTCACTGCAGTGGAACAAGTTCCTGCTCGCCGAGCTCGTCACCAAACTCGATGTGGCACAGGCGTACATCGACAACTGCATCGCCGCGCACGGCATCGGTGAACTGACGGCCATCGACGCCGCCAAGGCGAAGTGGTGGAGCTCGCAGGTACAGAACGAAATCCTCGACCACTGCGTCCAGCTGCACGGCGGCTACGGATTCATGAACGAATACCGTGCCGCTCGGGCATGGAAAGACGCTCGCGTGACCAAGATCTGGGCCGGATCGAACGAAATCATGAAGGAACTCATCGGCCGCGATCTGGGCCTGTAGTGCGCTTCGCGCAGTGGTGTGGTTGTGTGCCGCAGGGGGCACCTAACCGCACCACTGCCGCAGGCACTACTTGAACGCAGGCCGAGCGTAGAAGCAGACCGCAATCATGCCGACGATCAACACGGCAGCGGGCAGAATCAGCGACTGCGCCATTGCGGTGGTGAAGCCGTCACGCAGCATCTCGGGCACTCGGCCGGCGAATTCGTTTGCCTCCGATGCCGATCCACCGGTAGGTAGTTCGGCGGCCAAGCGCGATTGGATGAGCGCGCCGATGCCCGCACTACCGAGCACGGAGCCGATCATGCGGGTGGTGTTGTAGATGCCCGAGCCCGCGCCGGCCTGGCTCATCGGCAGATTGCGCGTCGCCGTGGCGGCCAGCGGTGACCAGATCAACGCATTCGCCACACCCATCGCTGCGACGGGGAGCAGCAACTTCCAGATCGCGGTGGTGGGTGTCATCTCGTAGGCGAACCACAGCAGCGACGCGGCCAGAATGAACAGTCCCGAACCGGCGATGTAGCGGGGATGGGTCCTGTCGACGAGCCTGCCGACATTGGGTGCAAGAAGGCCGGTCAGCAGGGCCATCGGCACGAACAGCAAAGCCGAACGTGTCGGGGTGAGCCCGGTGACGCTCTGTGCGTAGAACATGATCGGCAGCATCATGCCGGACATCGCGAAACCCATTGCGGCGATACCGATGTTGGACAGCGAGAAGTTGCGATCGCGGAAGAGCGCCAACGGAACCAGCGGTTCGCGCTTGTTCACCGCCTGCCAGTAGACGAACCCGGCGAAGACGAGCAGTCCGACGCCGATGAGGATCCAGATACCCGTCCCCCAGTCGTACTTCTGACCCTCCTGGATGCCGAACACGATGCAGAACAGTCCGATTGCGCTCATTGCGACACCGAGGAGATCGAACTTGTGGTCGTTCGTGGGCAGAACAGGAACGAACCTGAGCGCCAACGCAATTGCGACGACGCCGACCGGCAGATTGATGAAGAAGATCCACTCCCAGCCGAGGGAGTCGACCAGGACGCCGCCGAGGATCGGGCCTACGAGTGTCGCCACGCCTGCGACGGCACCCCACGCCCCCATGGCCGTTCCGCGCTTCTCGGCGGGGAACACCCGGGTGATCACGGCCATCGTCTGCGGGGTGATCATCGCAGCACCGATGCCCTGGACTGCACGAGCCGCGATGAGCATCTCGATGGACCCGGAGAGGCCACACCATGCCGACGCGAGTGTGAACAGGACGAGGCCGGCGATGTAGAGGTTTCTGGGACCGAACTTGTCACCGAGACGCCCGGTGACGAGCAGCGGCACCGCATAGGCCAGCAGATACGCGCTGGTCACCCAGATGACGTTGTTGATGTCGGTGTTCAGGCCCGCGAGGATGGCCGGCTGAGCGACGGCCACGATGGTGGTGTCGACCAGAATCATGAAGAAACCGAGGCACAGCGCCCACAGGGCGGGCCAGGGTTTGATCTCTCGTTGCGGCGGAGCGGTCTCGACGACGTTCATGTGCTCTCCTGGTTCCGATCCGTCAGCGTCGTGTGCTGTGCGGAAATGTCGTGCGGCCACGGGAGATCGCCGCTGTCGATACGTTCGATGTATCGGGTCAACCAGCTCACCTCCGCGGACTGCATATGGTGGAGGTAATCGATTCCGGCCCAATAGATTTCGGAGACCTTCCGGTCTGCGGCAAGCTGCTGGTAGCCGGCCAGCTCCGCGATATCCTCGGCCAGGTCTTCGATGCGGCCGCGCAGATGGGCGACAGCCTCGGACGCCGACAGGTTGTGCATCTCGGAAAGACCGAGAACGAATTGCGGATACTCGCGCACCGGAGTTCGAAGAATCTCCGCAAGTCGATCGGTGAGCACTCGACGTCCAGCGGGCGTGATCTCGTAGGTCGTGCGTTCCGGACGGTTGCCACCGCGGTCCGTACCCACTTCGGTGACCAGCTCACGCTCGTGCAGCCTGGTCACCGCGTGATAGAGCGATCCGGGGCGGATCTTGACGATGCGATCCTCTTTGCGCGACAACAGAAGTTGATACATCTCGTAGGGATGCATCGGACCTTCCGACAGCAAGGCGAGCACCGATACGCCCAGGGGATTGACCGCTCCATCCCGCATCGCCCCACCCCCGGTCTGATACTCCGCTCGAATTATTCCGACTGGAATATATGGGTCCCGGCGAGTGCAAAGCAACCCGGACAATCCTCCGACCTGCGGATCTATCGGACATACAACACACACAGGGCACCGACCGAGGTCGATGCCCTGTAAAACAGACGAAGGCCGGATACTCGGAATTTCTTCCGTGTATCCGGCCTTGTCACCGAGTTTCTGGTGAAACTTACTTCGAGAAGTTCACTCCACCAGGAGAAGTCGGGTTACGAAGCTTGAATCAGATGGCGCGGACGCCGGTAGCCTGGGGGCCCTTCTGACCCTGGCCCACCTCGAACTCCACGCGCTGGCCCTCGTCGAGCGACTTGAAGCCGCTACCCTGAATCTCCGAGTAATGAACGAAAACGTCCGGTCCGCCACCATCCTGCTCGATGAAGCCGAAGCCCTTTTCGCCGTTGAACCACTTCACACTGCCCTGCGTCATTCTGTAAACCTTCTGTAAGCGAGCTAGATCTTCACGTCGAAGCTCTAATCTCAAAAGTGAGTCTGCCATCTATCGGCGCTGAGCGAAACACCGGGGGCAAAAAAGTTCGAAAGATTGCTTTGGGACGGTGAAACCGAAACGTCGCCCAGCGCCTCTGTGGCTAGGGTTCAGACGTGGATTTTCCCCTTCTCGATGCCGGCCCGTTCGATTCCCACCGACTCGACATCGTCCGCCTGGCCTGGTGTCGCCGGTTGCAGCTGGACGATCGCGCCCTCGACACCGACGCCGACCGCGTCGAACATGTCGGTGCCACCGAGGACATCACCGTGCTGCGACTGGCCGAGACCACCGTGATCGTCGGTCCGTCCTGGGCCGTCGAAGCATCACGCGCGATCGCCGGCCACGCCGGTACCGACCGAACCTGGATCTCGTTGCTGCTGGGTGACCGCTCGGAGCGCTACGAGATCGGCAGTCACATGCTGGCCTACGGCTCGGACATCGGCCACACCATCGACGTACACGACCCGCTGATCTCCCACGATGCGGAACACGCACGCAACCTCGCCGCGCACTGCAGTGACGCCGACGTCGCCGAAGCATTCGGCGAACCGGTCTCGCGACACTGGTTCACATTGCTCGGCGACGACCGACCGGCGGACTCGGCGCGCTCCCTCGCCTCGGCCGGCTACTCGGAAGAGCAACTGATCCTGGCCGACATGCGGGTCCTGACGGACCCGGACCATCGCCGACGGGGCCACGCCCAGGTGGTCGGCAGGTTGGCAACCAACGACGCCATCGACGACGGCCTGATTCCGCAGTGGCGATCGCGACCCGAGAACGCCAGTGCTCGACGCCTCGCCGCGCGGCTGGGTTACGTGGAGATCGGCGCGTGTCACACCGCCGTACCGCGCGCTGATCGAGATTGAGTCGGCTCCGAACTGGGTAGCGTCGACAGAACAGATCGATGCGAGGAGTGATCAACATGGCCGACGATGCCGCCTACGTGAAGCCGGGTAAGGAATTCAAGCGCGACACCAACTACATCCCGACGCGGATCACCGCCGACGGCCGGGACGGCTACCCGGTGGAGCCGGGACGGTATCGACTGATCGCCGCGCGCGCCTGCCCGTGGGCCCATAGGTCCATCATCGTTCGTCGATTGCTCGGCCTCGAAGACGTGCTGTCGCTGGGTATTCCGGGACCGACCCACGACCCACGCAGCTGGAACTTTCAGGAAGAGCCGGGCGGCGTCGACTCGGTGCTGCAGATCCCGAGGTTGCAGGATGCGTACTTCGCCCGCTTCCCGGAGTACGAGCGCGGCATCACCGTCCCCGCCATCGTCGATGTTCCCACCGGCGAGGTCGTCACCAACGACTACCCGCAGATCACACTCGACCTGTCCACCGAGTGGACTCAGTACCACCGCGCCGGAGCCCCCGATCTGTACCCCGAGGCGCTGCGCGGCGAGATCGATGAGGTGGCCGATCTCGTGTTCCGAGACGTCAACAACGGCGTCTACCGCTGCGGATTCGCCGGCTCGCAAGAGGCGTACGACAAGGCCTACGATCAACTGTTCGACCGTCTCGACTGGCTCGTCGAACGCCTGTCCACGCAGCGCTACCTCGTCGGGGACCACATCACCGAGGCCGACGTGCGCCTGTTCACCACGCTCGTGCGCTTCGATCCGGTCTACCACGGCCACTTCAAGTGCAATCGAAGCAAGCTCAGCGAGATGCCGGTGCTGTGGAACTACGCACGCGACCTGTTCCAGACCCCCGGATTCGGCGACACCGTCGACTTCGACCACATCAAGCGGCACTACTACGAGGTGCACACCGACATCAATCCGTCGGGCATCGTCCCCAAGGGCCCGGATCTGACCGGATGGCTCGAACCACACGGCCGCGAATCCCTGGGAGGATCACCCTTCGGCGACGGCACCGCTCCCCCGCCGCCGAAGCCCGAGGAACTCGTTCCATCCGATCACTGGGTGCACTGACTCACAACTCTCCAGAAGAAAGAGGACCGATGGCCGGCAAGAAGGACGACGCACAGGTCGAGGTCGGGGGCGGAGGCAAGCTCGAACGCGCGCTGGTCAACATCCTCGACAACGCCAGCCGCCTCCAGGGACCCGCCGTCGACAAATACGTCGCGCACGTGCGTCGAGCACACCCGTACGACACCCCGGCACAGATCATCGAACGCCTCGAGAAGCGATTCCTGCTCGCCGTCACCGGCAGCGGCTCGGCGGTGGGCGGGTGCCGCGGCGATC
>NZ_BAOX01000086.1:0-16759 GCF_000813105.1 Rhodococcus sp. BS-15
TCCACCGGCAGGCGCGGCACCACAACGGTGAAAGTACTGCCCCGGCCCACCTCGCTGTCGACCTCGATGCGCCCGCCGAGGGCTGTGAGAAGGTCCGATACTAGGGCGAGCCCGATCCCGGATCCTTCGATACTGTGCGCGCCGGAGCGTTCCACGCGGTGAAACCGCTCGAAGATGCGCGGCAGATCCTCGCCGGGGATGCCGAGCCCGGTATCGGCCACCACGAGCCGAACGGTGTCGGTGTCGCCCGTCAGGCGTACCGAGATCCGGCCGGACGGGGTGTACTTCACGGCATTCGCGACGAGGTTGAACACGATCTTCGACCACATCTCGGAGTCGATGAGCACAGTCACGTCCTCGGCTGTGTCGGCGACGAGCTCGAGCCCCTGATCCGACGCGACCGACGCGAACATGGACACGCAGTCGCGCGTCACCGCGGCGAGATCGGTCGGCTCGGGACGTGCGACGAGTTGCCCGGCATCGGCGCTGACCACGTCCAACAGGTCGTCGACGAGTCGGCGCAGTCGCATCGACGCACGGTGAACGACGTCGAGGGACTCTCGATCGGACTCCGACAGCGTCGACGCCGCACTCTCGCGCACCGAGGCCAACGGACCGGCGAGCAGCGTCAGCGGCGTGCGGAATTCGTGACCCACAGTTTCGAGCAGCCGCGTCTTCGCCTCGTCGGCCCCGGCCAGCGCCGCAACGCGTCGTCTCTCCATCTCGAAGGCATGCGAGGCAGTCAGTGCGGTGGACACGCGTTCGGCGACCACCCCGCAGAACGAGACGATCGACTCGTCCACCACGCGATGACCGCTGACGCCGATCAACAGCGCCCCGACCGGTTCGATCCGACCCGCCATCGTCAACGGCGTCACGACCGCCTGTGGGACGTTTCCGACTACCTTCGCAACCTCGCAGGGCACCGATCCGTCCACCACCCGCAGAACGTCTGCGCACTCCCACGTCGACGCCTCGAAACCGGCCTCACCGTTGACTGCGACTCGTGTCAACCGGCCGTCCTCGGCCAGGTCCGCGCGGAGGTAGGCCGCCACCAGCGGGAATTCACGGGGCTCGCTTGCCAGAACCTCCACAGCGGCCCGGGCGATGCCGGGCGGGCCCGTCCCGTCGCCGGTGTCGAGTGAACCGAGTCGCAGCAATACGCTCATCCGCCGCTGGCCGAGTACCTGCATCGTGTCGTCGATCGGGGCGACGAACACTCCGAGAACAGTGTTCCCCGGTCCACGAATCGGGCTGTAGGAGAGGGTCCAATACGTCTCCTCGAGGAAGCCGTAGCGGTCCATCATGAACAGATGTCGGGCGCGGTGAACGGACTCGACGTTGTCGACCACCTGGAGAACCATGGGCCCCACGACATCCCATACCTCGGTCCAGCACGTACTCGCGCGCTGGCCGGCAGCGGCAGGAAACTTGTCCCCGAGGAAATCGGTATACGTGTGATTGAAGATCTGCACCAGCTGCGGGCCCCACCAGATCAGCATCGGGATCGTCGACGGCATGACGGTACGTACGGCCGTCACCAACTCCTGCGGCCAGCTCTCCACCGGCCCCAAATCGGTCGCCGACCAATCCAGCTCGCGAAAACGCGCGTCGGTGGCGTTGTCACCCGGAAACAGCTCGTCCAACTGGACCGAACTGCCATCGGGTTGTGGGGAAGTCATCGCATCGTCCTTCGTCACTTGCAGCCGCCGGTGTCCGGCGGGCGCAACCTAGCAATCGATACTAGCCGAACGACCCATATGCAGGCGTTTCGCTCGTCCCTTACGGGGGTACTGCCGCGAGCATGCCCTCCTCATCCAGTCTCCCGTATCCCCTGGGCGTCTCGCGTCTGTCGAACGACGGTGCCAACCTTGCCGTCTACTCCGAAACAGCGGACTCGGTCTCCGTGGTCGTATTGAACGACGACGGAACAGAGCGCAGTACAACGCCTTTGACGCAGCTCACCGGCCACGTCTTCCACGATCTGGTTCCCGATGTGACGCCGGGTGCCCGCTACGGGCTGCGCGTCGACGGCCCGTGGGATCCCGCGTCGGGGCTGCGGCACAACTCGGCGAAGTTGCTGCTCGACCCGTACGCCACCGCCATCACCGGCCAGGTCGATTGGAACGAGTCGGTCTTCTCGCATCTGCATGCCGAGCCGGAGACCCGCAACGACGAGGACTCGGCACCGCACATGCCGTATTCCGTTGCCGTGCAGTCGAATTTCGAATGGTCGGGAGACGAGTCACCGCGCACGCCGTTGGACCAGACGGTCGTCTACGAGGTGCACGTGAAGGGATTCACTGCCACCAACTGATGTGCCCGAGGATATTCGCGGCACCTACGCCGGCCTGGCGCACCCCGCCGCGATCGCGCATCTCAAGCGCATCGGCGTCACCGCAGTGGAGTTGCTACCGATCCACCAGTTCGTCCAGGATTCGCACCTGCTCGAAGAGGGCCGACGCAACTACTGGGGATACAACTCCATCGGCTTCTTCGCCCCGCACAACGAGTACAGCAGCAGCGGCGACACCGGCGGCCAGGTGGACGAGTTCAAGGCAATGGTCAAAGCCATGCACGACAACGGTATCGAGGTCATTCTCGACGTCGTCTACAACCACACCGCCGAGGGCAATCATCTCGGACCGACGCTCTCGCTCAAGGGAATCGACAACGGCTCGCACTACCGACTGGTCGACGACGACCGGAGCGCGTACTACGACACCACCGGCACCGGCAACAGCCTCAACGTCGGCCACCCCGCGGCCCTGGCCTCATCCTCGACTCACTGCGGTACTGGGTGACCGAGATGCACGTCGACGGCTTCCGCTTCGACCTCGCCAGCACCCTGACTCGTCAGGACTCGGACCTGAACGTGCACAGCGCTTTTCTGAGCCTCGTACATCAGGATCCGACGCTCGCCCCGGTCAAGCTGATCGCCGAGCCGTGGGACACCCAGGGCTACCAGGTGGGCGGCTTCCCGGCGCGCTGGTCGGAGTGGAACGGCAAGTTCCGCGACGACGTTCGCGATTTCTGGCGCGGTGAGAGCGGCGCGCTGCCTGCACTGGCGCAACGTGTCACCGGCAGCCCGGACGTCTACGAGAGCACCCGTCGACCCACGTTGGCCAGCGTCAACTTCATCACCGCACACGACGGCTTCACGTTGGCCGACTTGAACTCCTACGACGACAAGCACAACGAGGAGAACGGCGAGGACAGCCAGGACGGCGAGTCCGACAACCGCTCGTGGGGCTGCGGGGCCGAGGGCCCGACCGACGACGAGGGCGTCAACGCGCTGCGGGCCCGCCAGCAACGTAACCACCTGGCCACGCTGCTGCTCTCGGCCGGAGTTCCGATGATCCTCGGCGGCGACGAGCTCGGCCGAACGCAGAACGGCAACAACAACGCCTACTGCCAGGACAACGAGGTCTCCTGGTTCGACTGGAGCACAGCCGATCAGGACCTCATCGACTTCACCACCCACCTCATCGCGCTTCGCGCCGAGCACCCGGCACTGCGCCCCACGTGGTTCCGGCACGACAGCGATTCCGAGGAAGAGGGATCCGGCCCGGACACCGTCGACTTCTACCGCGCCGACGGTGAGAAGCTGTCCGACGAGGACTGGTCGGACGGCAACGCCCACAGCATCCTGGTGTTGATGCGCGCAGGCGAGGGCGACGCGTCGTTCGCGTGGATGGTCAATGCCTCACCCGGGACCGTGGATTTCACCTTGCCGAAGGGCATGTGGACTCTGTCGACCTCGAGTGACCCGGACCAGGCATACGAGGCCGGTGGCCCGTCCATCCTGATCCGGGAACATTCGTTCACGTTGCTGCAGGGCTGATCCAACAGCTGACAGCAGCGGTCCTGGCGTTCCAGGACCGCTGCTGTCAGCGTTTTCAGCTCACGCCGAGACGCACGTCCGGTGCTCCGAGACGCGCCGCATCAGCGGTGTCGTCGTCGGGCTGCTCCTGCGAATCGCGCTCTGCGAGAACACGAAGCCGATAGTGCTCGATTTCCTCGGCCACATGCTGCGCATCCCATCCCAGGATCGGTGCGACGAGATGCGCCACTTCCTGTGCAGCCGCCTCACCGCGGTCGGGGACCTCGATGGAGATGCGCGTACGACGGGTCAGGATGTCGTCGAGATGTTGCGCGCCTTCGTGACTGGCCGCATAGACCACCTCCGCCTTGAGGTACTCCGGTGCACTTTCGAGAGGATTGCCGAGCTCCGGATCGGCGTCGATCAAGTCCAGCAGCTCACCCATCAGCGTGCCGTACCGACCGAGCAGATGCTCGACGCGTGAGACGCGCATACCGGTGCGCTCGGCCGTCAGAGCGCGGGAGTTGAACGCCCCGAGGTAGCCGTCGGCACCGACGAGCGGAATGTCCTCGGTGACGCACTTCGGTACCGTGCGTTCGAGCCCGTGCACCGCAGAATCGACTGCGTCCTTGGCCATCACGCGATAGGTGGTGTACTTGCCGCCGGCGATCACCGTCAGCCCTCGTACCGGGCTGGACACCGCATGCTCACGCGAGAGCGTGCTGGTGGAATCGGATTCGCCGAACAGCAACGGGCGCAGTCCGGCATACACGCCGACGACGTCGGTGCGGTCCAACGGATCGGCGAGCAATTTGTTCACGTGGCCCAGGATGTAGTCGATATCGCTCTGGCTCGCGGCCGGGTGGGCCAGGTCGAGCTTCCAGTCGGTGTCGGTGGTGCCGATGATCCAGTGACTGCCCCACGGAATGACGAACAGCAGACTCTTCTCGGTTCGGGTGATGATGCCGGTGGCACTGTTGATGCGATTGCGCGGCACCACCAGGTGCACGCCCTTGGAGGCACGAACCTGGAACTGTCCACGGCCACCGACCATCTGCTGCACCTCGTCGGTCCAGACACCGGCCGCGTTGATGACCTGCTTGGCCCGGACCTCGAAGGAGCGTCCCGTCTCGAGGTCGCTCGCCACGACGCCGACGACCTTGTCGTCCTCCCGCAGGAAGCCCGTGACGCGAGTGCTGTTGGCGCACAACGCACCGTAGGCCGCCGCGGTACGGGCGAGCATCATCGTGTGCCGAGCGTCGTCCACCTGGCCCTCGTAGAACTTCACCGCACCGCGGATCGCCGAGCGCTTGCCGGACGGGAAGGACTCGAGCGTCTTCTTCTTTCCGAGGTGCTTGTGATGACTCGGCACGCCGCGTCCGGCACCCATGACGTCGTACACGCCGATGCCGAGTCCGACGTAGGGACGGTCGATCACCTTCTCGAGCGGATAGATGAACGGCACCGGGCGAGCGAGATGCGGGCACAGCTTGTTCAGTACCAGCGAACGCTCCTTGAGCGCCTCGAACACCAACGCGAAGTTGAACTGCTCGAGGTAGCGCAGACCGCCGTGGAACAGCTTGCTCGAGCGGCTGGAGGTGCCGGCCGCGTAGTCACGCGCTTCGAGCAGACCGACCTTCAGGCCGCGCGTGACGGCGTCGAGTGCGGTGCCCGCTCCGACGACGCCGCCGCCGATCACCAGGATGTCGAGCTCTTCGGCCTCCATCCGTGCCAACGCGTCTGCGCGGGACTGCGGGCTCAAAGCCGTTGTGGTGGAACTCATTCTTCATCAACCCAATCGAGAGTACGTGTTACTGCCTTCTTCCAGCCGGCGTAGAGCTTCGCCCGCTGGTCTTCGTCCATGGACGGTGTCCATGTCTTGTCCTCGGCCCAGTTCTGACGGATGTCGTCCTCGCTCTCCCAGTACCCGACGGCAAGACCGGCCGCGTATGCCGCTCCGAGAGCGGTGGTTTCGGCGACGACGGGCCGGACGACGTCGACGTTCAAGATGTCGGACTGGAACTGCATGAGCAGCTCGTTGACGACCATGCCACCGTCGACCTTGAGCACCTCGAGATCGACCCCGGAGTCCGCGTTCATGGCCTCGATGACCTCACGCGTCTGATACGCGGTGGCTTCCAGGACGGCGCGTGCGAGGTGCCCCTTGTTGACGAATCGCGTCAGTCCCACGATGGCACCGCGGGCGTCCGACCGCCAGTGTGGGGCGAAGAGACCCGAGAACGCAGGGACGAAGTAGGCACCGCCGTTGTCGTCCACCGACCGCGCGTCGGTCTCGATATCCGCGGCCGAGGAGATCATGCCCAGGTTGTCGCGCAGCCACTGCACCAACGAGCCCGTCACCGCGATGGAACCCTCGAGCGCGTACACCGTCGGCTGGTCACCGATCTTGTAGCAGACCGTGGTGAGCAGGCCGTTCTTGCTCATGACCTTCTCCGTACCGGTATTGAGGAGCACGAAATTGCCTGTGCCGTAGGTGTTCTTGGCCTCACCGGGAGACAGGCAGGCCTGCCCGAAGGTGGCTGCCTGCTGGTCGCCCAGGATTCCGGAGATCGGCACTCCGCGGAACGGTCCGCGTTCACGGCCGGTGCCGTACACCTCGGAACTCGACCTGATCTCGGGCAGCATCGACATGGGAATGCCCATGTCGGCGCAGATGCCCTCGTCCCACTGCAGGGTGTCGAGATCCATCAGCAGGGTGCGAGAGGCGTTGGTCGGATCGGTGTAGTGCAACCCGCCGTCGGTGCCGCCGGTCATGTTCCACAGCACCCACGTGTCCATGTTGCCGAAACACAGTTCTCCCGCTTCGGCTTTCGCCCGTGCGCCGTCGACGTTGTCGAGGATCCACTTGATCTTGGGGCCGGAGAAGTAAGTGGCCAACGGCAGGCCGGTCTTGGCGGTGTACTTGTTGGCGTCGCCGCCGCCGAGTGCGGTGGCGATGCGATCGGTGCGGGTGTCCTGCCAGACGATGGCGTTGTAGATCGGCTTGCCCGTCTCGCGCTCCCACACCAGCGCCGTCTCACGCTGGTTGGTGATACCGACTGCGGCGATGTCCTCGCGCGTCAGATCCGCTGCGGCCATGGCACCGGCCGCGACGGCGCGCACGTTGTCCCAGATCTCCGACGCGTCGTGCTCGACCCAGCCGGCCTGCGGGAAGATCTGCTGATGTTCCTTCTGATCGACCGCGACGACGGTACCCGCGTGATCGAAGATCATGCAGCGTGAAGACGTGGTTCCCTGATCGATCGCGGCGACGTACTTTCCTGCGAACTCGGTCATGGCTTCTCTCCTGTGGTCTGGGTGTCTGCTGGGAGTCGTGATGGCGGCTCGGGCGTCGAACCTTCTTGTTTGCGTAGGTTCTTTCCGATGAGCAGGTCGTACAGGAACACTCCTATCGGTCCGCCTACGAGAGGTCCGACGATCGGGACCCAGAAGTACAGGCCACCGTATTGATCTCGCCAGGCTCCACCGTATCCGGTGATGTACGACGCCAGGCGAGGTCCGAAATCTCGGGCCGGATTGATCGCGTATCCGGCGTTGGTGGCCCATGCGAAGCCGATGGCGACGACGATGAGGCCGACGATCAGTGGGGCCATGTTGGCCATCGGTGCGGTACCGAGTGAATCGGTCACTGCCACAATGAGGAACAGCAGGATCGCGGTGCCGATGATCTGATCGATCAGCGCCGAGGACACACTGACGGGCAACGTTCCGTTTCCGGGAAGCGTCGAGAAGATCGTCTGGGTGGCGGTGGTGTGCCCGGGGTCCACTGCGTTGATCATGTCGTTGTAGTTCCAGCGCACCAGCAGCGCGGCCACGAAGGCACCTGCGGTCTGCGCGAGGACGTAGGGCGCAACCATCTTCCAGCTGAATCCGCGGAAGAGTGCGAACGCGATCGTGACCGCGGGGTTGAGGTGCGCGCCGGTGATACGACCCGCGACGTAGATGCCGAACATCACGCCCAGCCCCCATGCCCAGGCGATCGAGTCGTGGTCTCCGAGACTTCCCGATTCACCGCCCGAGACCACCTGCGCGACGACGCCGACGCCGAACAGAATGAGAATCATGGTTCCGGCGAACTCGGCAGCCATGTGCGCCGGCAGTCCCCATTCCGGTTCCTTACGAGCCATTGTGTAGCCTCCGCAAAGTTGGTGATGCACGCCACATTGCGTGCTGTTTGCCACCGTAGACGGCCTGCACTGCGTTGCACAGCTGATGCACATATGTGCAAAGCGGTCGTACACTGCGACTGTGACGGACCAACGCATTACGCCCGAATCGGATCTGCGGACCGGCCATGCCACCCAGGCGGCGCGCCTCTACTACTTCCAGGACATGACGATGGCGGCGATCGGCCGTGAGCTGGGCGTATCTCGTTCGACAGTCTCACGACTCATCACGTTCGCGCGGGCATCAGGACTGGTGGAAATCAAGATCTCCACCCCGCTCGGTCAGGCACCACGAATCGAGCGTGCATTCGCCGATCTGTACGACATTCGTGCACATGTCGTCCCCGTGTCGGAAACCGTCGACGAACTGCAACGCCTCGATCGCGTCGCCACCTTCGCAGGCCGATTGCTGACATCGTTCTTCGAGTCCGACATGGTGATGGGCGTCGCCTGGGGAACCACCGTCAGCGCCGTCAGCCGCAAGCTCGCCCCCAAACGAACCCACAATTCGACCGTCGTACAGCTCAACGGCGCAGCGAACACCCGCACCACCGGAGTCTCCTACGCCACCGACATCGTCCGAACCTTCGCCGACGCCTACGGCGCTGTGGCGCAGGGATTTCCGGTGCCCGCGTTCTTCGACTACCCGGAAACCCGGCAACACCTGTGGCGTGAACGCAGCATCAAGCGAGTACTCGAACTGCAGGATCGGATGAACCTCGCCGTGTTCAGCATCGGCGTCATGAGCGGCGCCGTTCCGAGTCACGTCTACAGCGCCGGCTACCTCGAGCGTGAGGATCGAGCCGAGCTTCAGCGCGACGGCGTCGTCGGAGACATTGCCACCGTGTTCCTGCGCTCCGACGGCAGCCACAACCGAATTGCGCTGAACGACAGATCGAGTGGACCGAGTCTGGATCGGCTCAAGGTGGTACCGCGCCGAGTCTGCATCGTCGCCGGAGCGTCCAAACTCGATGCCCTCACCGCCGCCCTGCGCGGCGGATTGATCACCGACCTCGTCATCGACGACATCAGCGCGGCCCAGTTGATCCTGCGCTCGCGTGGCTGACCTCTTGCGCTCATCCGATTCTCGTGTCACTCTTTTCTTCATGACAACCGGAAAGGCGGACACCGCCTCCCTCACGTGAGCGCCGTGCCGATGCCGTCGACATTTCCCCGTCGCGGCACATTCAGTGACAATCCCGATGAATACGCCGAGAGCATTCGTGCGGTCTGTGCGCAGCGCGATCGATGGCTCGACTACGGCCTGAAAGCCGGCCCCTCCGATAGAACGACTGCGGAATCCGCAGTGGCACAACTGTATCGGCGATCTGGATACCGGGAGCCGAAGTTCGTCTGGGTGCCCTCACCCCCAGCCGCGGCAGCGTTGATCGCCGCTCGAACAGCGGCGCAGGATGCACACGTCGGTATCCGGATCCCCTCGTTACTGTCCGATTCCCGGCGGCGCATGGACCGTAGAATCGATCGACGACATATCGAATGGCCGAGTCGATACTCCCATCGGGACCCCAACGCGCAACGCGATCTCGAAGCGCGCATCGCCGTCGCACGCCGCTCACCGAAGGACGCAGCCCGCGCCGGCATCGGTCCCGATCCGATCATTCGCCGAACCGTACGGAAGTCGTTGCACACCAGCCTCTTCGACGGTGTTGCCACGGCCGTCAGATCCCTGGTGCCACACCCCTTCGGCACCATCACCTGGTACGGGCAACAGGAGGCCCATCGCGTCGCCTACTACGACATCTATCGCTCCTTCGGCCTCATGACGTTCGGGCGCGAGGACAACGAACTTCTCGACATTCAATCGGCCCTCGTCGAATCGACGGGATGGTGGTGGGCGTTCGACGACATCGCGGTGATGTCCGAACGGCCGACAACCCTGCACACCGAACCGCTACCCGATCCGGTGCACGGTGAAGTGCGACTGCACAATTCGTCCTCTCCGGCAATCGAGTTCGGTGACGGCAGCGGTGTCCATGTCCTCAACGGCACCGTGGTTCCCGATTGGGTGATTCACGATCCGACCGTCGAACGCATCACCGTCGAACGCAACGTCGAGATCCGACGAAGCGCCATCGAACGAATCGGCTGGGATTCCTATCTGGAGCAGGCCGGTCTACGACTGGTCGACACCGACGACGATCCGGGCAATCCCGGCTGCAGCCTGCAACTGTTCGCCACACCCGCCGGCTGGGGAGACGAGGGACGAATACTGCTTGCCGTCAACGGTTCTCGCGAGCGAGACGGCGAGCGTCGGCGATACGGTCTCCGTGTCCCCGGCGCGTTCTCGTCCGCAGTCGACGCCGCAGGCTGGACCTACGGCCTGGCCGGAGCCGACTACGGCCGACTCATCCGCCGTACCTGACGACACACACCCCGACAACACACCCAAGGTGAAACACGTGAACTCGAACATCACACTGTCCGCACTGACCGACCTCACCGGCCTCGACGTATTCGACTATCTCGACAAGGAGATCTCCGTGCCCGTCATCGACGGCCTGCAAGCCCAAGGCGATCTGATCGTCGTACCGTACGTACTGCTCGACGGCATAGTCGTCCCCACCGAACAGACGCGGCGCGAGACCGTGCCGCTGACGGGAATCGAACTCCTGCGCAGCGCAGCAGGCGGCAACCCGCACAGCCTGGTGGCCGACGGCGGCCTCTGCTCGTGGGCCAGTCCCGTCCACGACGTCCGAGGTCTCGCCCTGGGCATTTTGACCAACTCGCAGACGGCATACCTCATTCATCCCGAGCACGGCGCCACCGGAATCGCGCCGGGTCGCTATGTCATCGGCCGTCAACGGGAAGGCGGGCAGGGCGGTTGGTTCCATGCACCCCAGCTGATCGCCGACTGACAGATCGTGGTTCCCGTCACATTTCCACCGAAGTGCTAGGTCCATCTCACAAACCAATCTTCGGTAGTAAGTGTGACGTTGTGTACCACTAAGGTTCGCGACATGGCTGTTGTTGTCGTTGCGACTTATCCATGACCGGCTCCCCCTCGCCGGTCCAGAACCGACTCCTCGGAATAGCTCTCGTCGTGCTGATCGTCGTGTTCGTCGGGTGGAGCGTCACCTCGTACAACAAGACGTTCAAGGACGTGGTGACGGTCTCGCTCGAGACCGACAGCGTCGGCAACGCACTTCCCCGTAACGCAGACGTCAAGGTACGCGGCCTCATCGTCGGCGAAGTGCGATCTGCGACGACGGCAGGTGGCGTCGTCACCTCGGAGTTGGCCATCGAACCGGACATGGCGAGATGATTCCGTCGAACGCCACCGCGCGACTGCTGCCGAAGACACTGTTCGGCGAACGGTACGTCGCGTTGGTGTTGCCGGACGGCAGGCCCGGGTCGCCGATCACCGAGGGCACGGTGTTGAAGCAGGATCGCAGCGGCAACGCCATCGAGGTAGGACAGGTGCTCGACGGCCTGCTGCCCCTGCTCCAGGCCGTGCCGCCGGAGGACCTGTCGAACACCCTCGGCGCGCTGGCGCAGGGCCTGAGCGGTCGCGGCGAAGAGCTCGGCCTCACGATCGACAGACTCGAGAACATCTTCGCCGGGCTCAACACCGAATTGCCCGCAATCCAGGAGGACCTGCGCGGGCTCGCCGACTTCGCGCAGACCTACTCCGATGCGGCTCCCGAGTTGATCAACGCACTGGACAATCTGCGGACCACGGGCAATACCGTCGTCGAGAAGCGCCCGGCCCTCGAGACGCTCTACGCGTCTTTGACATCCGCCTCCAACACCACCGCCGACTTCCTCGATGCCAACTCCGCGGACATCATCGGACTGGCCGCGAATTCCCGCGAAGCGCTCGAGGTGTTCGCCGAGTTCTCCCCGGCTCTCGGGTGCACCGTCGGTCAGTTCGCCGAGGGTGCCAGGCGCGGCAAGATCCTGCTGGGCGACGGTGACGAGTATCCCGGCATCAACGTCTCGATGCCGTTCGTCAACCCGAAGGGTCGGTACCTACCGAACCAGGACGAGCCGCGATTGTTCGAGCAGGACCGCGGACCGACCTGTTACTCCTCGCTCGATCGATCGGCCGGCGAATACTTCCCGCAGTACCCGGGCAGCTCCCCCAACGACGGCTCGTACCAGGTGCCGTCGAGAAACCCCGGCGAACAGGACATTCCGTCACTTCCGGTTCCGCAGCTCTCCCCCGTGCCCGCCTCGTACGCGAACTCGGTCACCGAGCATCAGACGTTGGCCGTCGTCTACGGCGGGGCCACGGGAATCGAGCCCGACGCAGTGCCGTCCTGGACCACGACGGTCGGCGCTCCCGCACTCAGAGGAACGCAGGTCACGTTCCAATAGGACCTACTGATTGAATGGTCCGCATGCCCCGTCGACGAGCGCGGCGGGTAACGATTCAGGAGTACAGATGCCAGCCGATACGAACACCGCCGGATTTTCCATCCAGTCCAGCAACGACGGGCGCGCGGCCGTCATCGCGGTCGCCGGTGAACTCGACGTCACCACGGCCCCCGCACTGTCGAGCGCGATCGACGCACAGATTTCGACCACGCCTGCTGCCTTGATCGTCGATCTGAGCAAGGTCTCGTTCTTGGCCTCGGCTGCCATGACCGTGCTGGCATCGACGCAGAAGAACCACGGGGACGCCGTTGCCTTCTCGGTCGTCGCCGATGGGCCGACCACCAGCCGCCCGATCAAATTGATGGGTCTCGATCAGGAATTCGCGCTGCACGCCGATCTGGCGTCAGCCCTCGCCGCTCTCGACTGACGACACTCCCAGCGCCATCACTGCTGCGTCGTCGGCCAACCCGTCGCCGAAGCTGTTCAGCAGGACCCGCAGATCCTCGACGATTGACGCAGGTGCCGCCGGGGCGTGGGCGGTCGCGAACTCGAGCAGCGCGCCCTCGTCGTCGTATCGACCGGTGCCCACCCGGGCCTCGGTGAGGCCGTCGGTGTAGAGCATCAGGGTGTCGCCCGCGCTCAATGTCACGGTGGCAGGCACGAAGCGCGCGTGCCGCAGAATACCGACGAGCTGCCCGCCCGTCATGTGGACGTAGTGCGCGCTGCCGTCCGCCCGCATCACCAGCGGAGGCGGATGACCGCCGCTGGCCATCGCCACCTCGAACCCTCCAGCCGAGCGGCTGAGCACCCCGAACACCGCCGTGCAGAACTGCGCGTCGTTCTCGCGGAACTCCTGGCGCAGAACCGAATCCAGATTGTGCAGAACAGCGACCGGGTCGTGGTCGTACACCGCGGCCGCGCGCAGGGTGTACCTCGTCAACGACGTCACGGCTGCGGCCGACGCACCCTTGCCGCACACGTCGCCGAGGAAGAATCCCCAGCGGTCGTCCGACAGCGGGAACAGATCGTAGAAATCTCCACCCACCTCGTCGCTCGATGCCGCGTGATAGTGCGCGGCAGCGGTCATTCCCGACGGCGGCAGCAGGGCAGGCGGCAGCAGCGACCGCTGCAGTGTCTTGGCCAGCAGCTCCGCTCGCGTTCGGGACTCGAGCAACTCGCGTTCGTAGGTGCGACGGTCCCTGGCGTCGAGCGCGGTGATGCGAATCAGTACCGGCGTGCCCGTCTCGTCGGTCTTGACGTTCGCGGTCATGAACACGGGCAGCCGTCGCCGATCGGACGTCACGAAGTCGATCGCAATGCCGTCGAGCTGGCCGTACATCCGCAGGATCGGACCGAAATGGGTCTCGTAGTGGATCCGGCCACCGGCGGTGAGAAGTTGGGTGAAGTCGGTACCGATCAGGCGTCGACGTCGAAGCCGAGCCAATTCGCCAGCGTCGAGTTCAGTCTCACGATCCGCATGTCGGGGAGAACCGAGAGATAACCGCAGGGCGCGTTCTCGTACAGGTCCTCGATGTCGAGTTCGTGAATCACGACGATCTCACGAAGGTCGCAATCGCCTCGGCGGTCTGTTCGGGCTGGGTGACGTGCGGGCAGTGTCCGCTGGCGTCGAGTGTCCGGAGAGTGCTGCCGGTGATGTGTTCGTGGACGTATCTGCCGACCTGAGGCGGTGCCAGCGAATCCCGCGCACAGTCGACGATCATCGTGGGCAGGGCTACCCCGGCCAGATCGGCGCGATTGTCGGACAGGAAGGTGGTGCGGGCGAACACCCGTGCGCACTCGGGATCGGTTCGGCAGTAGCTCGCGGTCCACAGGTTCTCGAGATCCGGCCGATCCGGTGCGTTCACCACGATCGGTGCCATCGATGCGGACCATCCCAGATAGTTGCTGTCCAAAGACTCGAGCAACTCGTCGATGTCCTCGCGGCTGAATCCACCGCGGTAGTCACCGTCGTCGATGTACCGGGGGGACGGCGTCAGAAGAAAGAGCTTGCCGAACAACTCGGGAGCCGCCTGGACCGCGAGAACACCCATCATCGACGCCACCGAATGGCCGACGAACGTGACGTCGCGGAGGTCGAGTTCCCGGACTATGTCCACGATGTCGTCGACGTAGGCGTCCAGCGGCGCGTACTTGTCCGCATCCCACGCCGAGGGATCCGACGCTCCTGACCCGACGTGATCGAAGAGCACGATCGAGAAATTCGGAGCCAGGAGATCGGTTACCGAACGCCACAGCGTCTGGTCGCAACCGAAGCCGTGAGCCAGCATCACCACGGGGCCGTCGGCAGCCCCCACGACCCTGACGTTGTTCCTGATACGCGCGCTCACCCGCACAGTGTGTCATCTGCCTCCGACGCCGGGGAGTGAGACTGCTCCGACGGGGTATGGCCTCTGTCTACAGAAACGAGAAAGTCATGCGAGTGCTGGTCACCGGCGCAACCGGATACATCGGGTCTCGGCTGATCCCGGTCCTGCTCGAACAGGGTCACGACGTGCACGCTGCCATGCGAGATCCGAGCAAGAAATCGCGCTTCGCCTGGGGCGCTCACGTCACCGCGGTGCACTTCGACCTCGACGATCACGAGACCTTCGACACCGCGACCGAGAATGTGGATGCCGTCGTCTATCTGGTGCACTCGATGGACGAGGGCGACTTCGTCGAGAAGGATCGCCACGCCGCGCAGTCCATGGCCGCCGCCGCGGAGCGCAACGGCCTGCGCCGGATCGTCTACCTCTCCGGCCTCATCCCCGACGACGGCACCCCGTTGTCCGATCATCTGCGCTCTCGCCTGCAGGTCGAGGAGACGTTCCTCGACAGCTCCGTCGACGCCACCGTGCTGCGGGCGGCGATCATCCTCGGTTCGGGATCGACCTCGTTCGAGTTGGTGCGCCGGATGACCGAGCGTCTGCCGCTCACGCCCATCCCGACGTGGATGCGCAGGCAGGTACAGCCCATCGCCGTCGTCGACGTGGTCGCCATCATCGCCCGTGCCCTCGGCGACACCGCCCGCCCGGGAACGTTCGACATCGGCGGAACCGAAACGATGAGCTACCCGCAGCTGCTGCAGGCGTACGGCAGCGTCGCCGGTCTGCGTCGCGTACAGATCCCGGTTCCGCTGTTGCCGACCGGCCTGGTGGGGCGCGCCGTCGCCACCATCACCGCCATGCCTCCCGGCACGGTGATCTCGTTGGTCGACAGCCTCACCCACGACATGGTGGTGCGCCGCGGGAACGCGGCAACGGAGGTGTTCGCCGAGCCCGGTACGTCACTGATGAGCGTCCGAGAGGCCCTGGAGCGTTCGATCACCGTCACCGCCGAGGAGGGCACCGATGCCCACGCCGATCCCCAAGCTGCCGCCGATACCGATCCCGAGTGGGCAGGTGGGGGTCGTCGACATCGTCGACGGCCAGGTGCGGCAACGGCCTTCGGGCATCCTCGGAAAGGCTCTGCTCGGAGCGACCCGCTAACCGATGTCGGCGTAGTGGTGCGCCCACGGCACGGCTCGTTCCAACTGTCCGGCCAGTTGGACGAGCAATGCTTCGCCTCCCAGCGGTGCGGTGAAGTGCGCGCCCATCGGAAGGCCCTCGGGGGTCCAGTGGACGGGCAGAGAGAGCGCGGGACGGCCGGTGACGTTGGCCAACTGGGTGTACGGAATCCACGAGATGTTGTCGTCGATCATCTGATCGACGATGCCGGTGTGCCGAAGCAAGCCGGCAGTTCTACTGCGCAACAATAAGTCAGACGCCATTTGCAGCGGCTTCGCGAGGTCGAACGCGCCGATCTTCGGCGGTAGCTCGGCCAGGGTGGGCGTCAGCAGCAGATCGTACGTCTCGAAGTACGTCGCCAGCGCCCGAACGTGTACGTGGCGGCCTTCCACCGCGTCGAGATAGTCGATGCCACTGGCAGCTCTGCCCAGAGCCGCCATGATTCGGGTGTCACGCTCGAACGCGTCGTCGCTGCAACCGGTTCTGCGTTTGACCTCGTCCATCTCCCACGCCAGGTAGGTGAACCAGGCCAACAGGAATTCGCGATTGAGGCTCTTGTCGTCGTACGGCGGGGCATCGAGAAGTTCGACGGTGTGGCCGAGGTCGGTCAGCGTCTTCGCCGCCGATTCCATCGCTGCGACGGCCTGCGGGTGGGGCGACGGATTGACCGATGTCACGGCATACATGCCGATGCGCAACGGCTTCGGATCCTTGTCCACTCGAAACAGGAACGTTCCGTCCGGACGCGCGGGCAAGTAGCCGGACGACGCCTCGCCGCCCGCCAGCACGTCGAGCATCGCTGCGGTATCGCGTACCGATCGCGACACGACGCCCTGCACCGCTGCCCCCGTGCATCGGCTCACCGAAGGTCGGTCCCGACGGCACCAGTCCGCGTCCCGGCTTGA
>NZ_BAOX01000085.1:0-17098 GCF_000813105.1 Rhodococcus sp. BS-15
CCCCCGTCGACGGTGCAACAGGATCTGCTCCCGGTCTCGGATGGACTCTCACTCCGTCGGATGTGGGTATCGAAGGCGGTCAATTTCGCGATCCGGTCCAGGGCAGCGACACCGATTCGATGGAATCCGGTTCGATCTCCGACGGGTCGACGGTTGTCACGCTCGTCGGCCGTCTCGACGGCAGAGAGTTCGTCGACGCCACCCTGGTGGGATTGGACATCACCGACGGCTCGGTGCGATGGCGTACCCCCGCGGAGAATATCGTGGGCTGCGGTGAGGAATTCGTCGACGGCCAGGTCGTCTGCTACCGCGGCACCGCCGGCACGACATCCGAAATCGTGACTGTCGACGCTGAATCCGGGGAATCGAGCACTCGGAACGCAGCCTTTCCGATCACGGGTCTGACCACCGCAGACGGCCACGTGTACGCGGCCCACGCGGTGCGCGAGGGTGCCAGGCCGACGGTGTCTCGCGGCACTGCGGACGCCCTCGACGCGGACTGGTCGGTACAGTTCGATTCCACGTCATCGCCGGACACACAGTTCGCGTCCACGCTGCACACCGAGCACGGAATCGGGCTGTTCGACGACGGCCGAGGGGTGTTTGCCTTCGACCTCGACACCGGCGACAACCTGTGGTCCAGAACGGTTCCCGACTGCGCGCGGTCGGGTATCGCCTCGCGCGACGGCGCAGTGCGGGTGGTGCGGACCGATTGCTCGGATCCCAATACGATCGTGGGTTCGGAGATCGTCGACTCCGACGGAACCGTACTCGCTGCAACGGATTCCGTGACCCTGCAGCAACCGACGTTCGACGCACCCACCGAGGAGAGCCCGCTGCTGCTCGGGACGGGCGGCTATCGGCCGTCGAATCCCGATCCCGTCTGGACCGACGAAAGTCTGGTCTGGGCTGTTCCGCCGGACATCACCGGCCCCGCCGCGGCGTTCCTGTCCACGAACGGACTGGCATACGCCGTCACAGGTTCGGTTGCGCTGCTGCGCAACAACGACACCGCCACCGAGTCCGCACTCGACCTCGACACCGGGAACACGCTGTGGAGTCGCGAGTCGGGAGCCTTCGCGGAGGTCGGCGCGCTCGACGGTGACGTCGCCACCCTGTTCGGACCGGAAGTGCTGCGCGGAATCGACGTCAGAACCGGATCGACAGTGTGGGACATCCCCGTGGCGACGTTCGACGACGAGGGAATCGATCGACAGTCATGGCCGATGTTCGATCGAGTCGAGAACGACTCGATCTACAGCAGGGCCCTGAGCATCTCGGTCCTACGCGCGACCTAGACCGTCCCTCGTCGCTGGGCCCTGTGCTACCGACCCGGAATGTACTTGAGCGCCTTGACGAAGGGCGGCATGATCTTTGCCCACAGCTTCGGCGGAAGTCCGCGCGGCCCACCGAGATTGAGCAGACGCGTCGTCGCGATGGTCTGCGACTCCGTGTACTTGAGCAGGCCCTCGGTACCGTGCCTGCGTCCCACACCGGACACGCCCATTCCGCCCATCGGAGCGCCGGTGGTGCCCCACGTCGGCGCGTAGCCCTCGTCGACATTGACGGTGCCCGAATGCAGCCGCGCCGCAATGGCTTCGCCCTGTGCCTTGGTCTTGGCCCAGACGCTGGCGTTGAGTCCGTACTCGGTGTCGTTGGCCTTCTTGATGGCCTCGTCGATGTCGGCGACGGGGTAGATCGACACCAGCGGCCCGAAGGTCTCGGTTGCAGCGCATTCCATGTCCTCGGTGACGTTCGTCAGCAGCGTCGGCTCGTAGAACAGCGGGCCGATGTCGGGGCGAGCCTTGCCGCCTGCGACGACGGTCGCGCCCTTGACCTTGGCGTCGTCGACGTGGGCCGAGACGGTCTTGATCTGGTCCTCGGAGATGAGGCTGCCCATCTCGATGCCGAATTCGTAGTCGGCTCCGAGGCTCATGTTGCGCACCCGCTGACCGAACTTCTCGGTGAACTCCGCGGCGATCGACTTCTCGACGTAGATGCGTTCGATGGAGATGCAGAGCTGGCCGGAGTTGGAGAAGCAGGCCCGCACGGCCGCGTCGGACACTTCCCTGAGGTTGGCACCCTTGGCGACGATCATCGCGTTCTTGCCACCGAGCTCGGCCGAGAATCCGATGAGTCGACGCCCGGCCTGCTCGGCCAGGAGCTGGCCGGTGGCGGTGGAGCCGGTGAACATGACGTACTCGGTGTTCTCGACGATGGCGGTTCCCACCACCGAACCCGGGCCGGGAACCACGGCGAACAGGTCACGGGGCAGGCCAGCCTTGTAGAGCAGTTCGACGCAGGCCAGCGCGCAGTACGGCGTCTGGCTGTCGGGTTTGAGCACGACGCCGTTGCCTGCCAGCAGTGCCGGGATGGCGTCGGACACCGCGAGGGTCATCGGGTAGTTCCACGGGGAGATGATTCCGACGACGCCCTTCGGCTGGTAGCGGACCCGAGTCTTGGTCAGCACGGGCAGCATGCCGGTGACCTTCTTCGGAGCCAGCAGCTTCGCGGCGGTGCGCGCGTAGTGCCGCGCGGTCATCGAGATGTCGAGAACCTCTTCGAGGGCAGCGGCGCGGGACTTGCCGGTCTCGGCCTGCGCCATGTCCATCAGCTCGTCTCGGTGGGCGAGCACCAGGTCGCGGTAGCGTGGAAGATCTCGGCACGCTCGGACACGGGGCGCTTGGCCCATGCCACCTGAGCTGAGCGAACACGCGCGATCGCGGCGGTCGCGTCGGCGGCGGTGCCGACCGGGATGGTCGCCAGCTCCTTGCCGGTGAACACCTCGGTGATGGTTTTCGTCGGCCGCGATTCGGCGTCGGGGATGGCGATGAGATCGGCGAGCCGGGTGAAGGTCGCAGCTGACGGTGCTGGCATGGACGGATCCCTACTGGTGAGTAGTGTTCGGAGTAACAGACAACCTACCCGCTTGCTGGCTCAGTTCACAGACCCGAAATTGCGCCACCGTATGGCACGATGGTCCATGGTCTACCGGACGTCGGGGCGTACGGAGCTACAGGGTGGGAAATACATGCGCAAGGCACTCGTTCTGGCCGGAGCCGCAGCATTGATGCTGTCGTTGGCAGGGCCGGCTCACGCTGATCCTCTTCAGGACTTCGTCGCTCCCCCGAGCGATCCCGCTGCGTACCTGCCCACCTCTCTGGGTGATCCGTGGTTCGATCCCCCGGCCGGGTACGAGAACCTGCAGCCGGGCACGGTGCTGAACCGTCGGGATGTCGCGGTGACGCCCGAGGCGTCGTCCGTGCAGTTGCTCTTCCGCTCGACCGACTCCAAGAACCGACCCATCGCAGCGGCGACGACGGTCCTGACGCCCACCGCGCCGTGGACCGGAGCCGGGGATCGTCCCGTCGTCGCGTACAACGAGGCAACCGACTCGCTCGGTAATCAGTGCGCGCCGTCGTACACACTTCCGCGGGGCAACAACAAGGAGATCGATCAGGTCCGGATTCTGCTCGACCGCGGCTACACGGTGGTCGTCACCGACTACCAGGGTCCTCGGCAGGCCTATTCGGCCGGTCTCGTATCCGGACACACCGTGCTCGACGGCTTACGCGCATCCCAGAGTGCAGGCGTGACTGCGAACGCTCCGATCGGCATCACCGGTTATTCCGGCGGTGCCATCGCTTCGGGTTGGGCAGCGCAGTTGGCTCCCGAGTACGCGCCCGAGTTGAACATCGCCGGTGTCGCGTTCGGTGGCCCACCGACCGACTACAAGATTCTGCAGACCTCACTGAACGGCCAGATCGGATCGGGCCTGTTCACTGCGGCTACGATCGGATTGTCCAGGGAGTACCCGGAGATGCGGGCGCTCGCCAACGACAACGGAAAGCGACTGGCTCTGGCGCAGAAGGATCAATGCGTCGATGTGTTGTCGTACTCGGGACTGTTGCTGCTGGACCAGCGAAACCTCTCCAACGTGCCTGATGTCTTCGACCACCCGGTCACCAAGGCCGTCGTCGAAGAGAACCGCATGGGCCAGACGAAGCCGGACGCCCCGATCTACATCTACCAGGGCCTGCAGGACTTCCTCATTCCCAAGGAAGGTGCCGAGGCCGTGCAGGACCAGTGGTGCGCTGCGGGTGCGTCGGTTCGCCTCGAATTGGTTCCCGGGGATCATTCGCTGGCGCAGACCAACGGCCGTCCCGGTGCATACGACTGGCTCGGGCAGCGGCTCGCCGGAGAATCCACCTCCGGGTGCGAACGCGTCATCCGGTAAGCGCTTGACCCTCACGCCACGGGAGGCAGCACAGTGTCCTTCGTGAGTGATTCGTCCGCGAACAGTTCGGTTGACGTCCAGGTCGGCATGCAGGTCGGCGCAGTCTCGAAGTTGGTGGGTGTCAGCGTCAGAACGCTGCATCACTACGACGAGATCGCGTTGGTGGTGCCGTCGGGCAGAACGCCGAAGGGCTATCGGACGTACTCGTCCGCCGATGTCGAACGGCTGCATCAGGTTCTGACCTACCGCGAACTCGGGTTCCCGCTCGACGCCATTGCGGCGTTGCTCGACGACCCGGCGGTCGATGCCATGGCGCATCTGCGTCGGCAGCGAGAGTTGTTGAACGAGCGGATCGATCACTTGCACGCAATGGCTGCGGCCGTGGACAAGATGATGGAGGCGAAGAAGATGGGTATGCAACTGACTCCCGAGGAGCAGCGCGAGATTTTCGGCGACAACTGGCCCGGCGAGGAGTACGCCGAGGAAGCCGAGCAACGCTGGGGCGAGACCGACGAGTGGAAGCAGTCGCAGCAGCGGACGGCGTCGTTCACCAAGGACGATTGGAGGGCCGTCAAGAAGGAGACAGACCTACTGGAAGCAGATCTCGCTGCCGCGATGCAGCGGGGTGTGTCACCGGATTCCACCGAGGCCGGGGAACTGGCCGAGCGTCATCGGGCATCGATCGAGCGGTACTACGACTGCGGCTACGAGATGCAGGTGAACCTGGCGGAGATGTACATTGCCGACGCGCGATTCGCCAAGCACTACAACGATATTGCGGACGGTTTGGCGCAGTACCTTCGCGATGTCATTGTCGCGAACGCCGCTCGTCAGGGTTGACCCGCGTCATCGCGGACCGCTCGTGTGCGGTCGATCCACCCCAGACTCCGTGCTTTTCGTCCGAGTCGAGTGCGTGTTGCAGGCAGCGCGCGATCACGGGGCATCGATCGCACACGAGCTTCGCCTGTCGCTCGAGGTTTCTCAGTGAGTATCCCCGCAGTCCCAGGGGCGGTAGAACATCGAGACCGGCATCGAGCGGCAGGCGGCATTCATCTGCCAATCCCAGTGCTCGGAGATCGGTTGCAGTGCTTGCGCTTTCATCGGCAGTATCCACCTCTTTCGGATCAGAGATCGAGCAGTCGGCGGGCGTTGCCGGATGTTCTCGCGCGCCAGTCCGCGAGGCCGCCGTTCGCGGCACCGGCGTCGAGTGATCGCAGTTGCTCCTGCACCGCGGCGATCGGCGTGAAGCAGTAGTCGCTGCCGTACACCAGACGATCGGGGCCGACGGTGGACAGCAACGCGGGCAGCTGCCGCGGGACAGGAGTTCCGGCGAGGTCGAACCACAAGCGCTGCAGCACATCCGGCGTTGCCGGGGTCCCCAGGCCCACCTGCGTTCGGAAGAAATCGACCGGTCCGCCAGCAGTGGTAGAACTCCGCCGCCGTGAGTGAACACCCAGCGGATGTTCGGGAATCGATCGACCACGCCCAGCAGAATCAGATCGACGACGGTTCGTGCTGTGTCGAAGAGGAATTCGATCATCGGTGCCGGACGCCCGAGTGATACTGCGCCCGAATTCGGCGGTGACGTGGGATGTACGAACACGACCGCCGATCGTGCGTCCAGCGCGGCCAGCAGTGGTGTCAGTACGGCGTTGCCCAGGTACATACCGCCTGCGTTCGACATCACCGTCACGCCGTCGGCCCCCAGCTGATCGAGAGCACGGATGGCCTCGACCGTCGAGTCGACGACGTTCGGCAGCGGAAGCGACGCGAAGAATCCCAGTCGAGGCTGGTTCGCCACCACCCCGGCCCCGAAATCGTTGACCCGTCGTGCGAGATCAGCAGCCTTGCCGTCGTTTCCGAAATGCACCCCGGGCGACGAGACGGACAGGATCGCACTGTCGATGCCACAGCCGTCCATCATCTGCAGGTGTTCACCGACCGACCAGGACGGCCACTTCGGCATGCCGTCGGGAAAGACGATGCCCGACGCGAGGGCCTCCCGCAGGTAGAAGTCGGGAACCATGTGCGAGTGCACGTCGATGACCCCGCCGGTGCCCGGAGCGGGCGATGCCGATGCAGACGGCATTGCCGAGTGGGCAACCCCGGAGATCGTCGCGGCACCCAGAGCGCCGAGCAGGGTTCTGCGATCGATCACTGTTGAAGTCCTTCTCTCATCGCCTTAACTGACGCTATCGTCACATATGAAACAATCCGCAGTCAACGGTGAGATCTACCAAGAAGTATCGGACTAGCATTGCGCGATGACCACCGAACGCACGACGCCGAGCCCGCTGCAGTTTCTGGGCTATTCGTTCGGTCGCACGCTGCCCGAGTCCATGCAGGACTGGGTTCGCGAGGATCTGGTGGGCAACGGCGCGCAGGTCCGCTACCTCGCACGGTTCACGGTGCCCGTCATCCCGCTGCTGTTGTTGTTCCTACTGATCCCGGGGCCGCTGTGGATGTCACTGGCGATGATGGCCTTGCTGTTCATTCCATTGGTCTACTTCTCGATTGCACTGATGAACGTCTATCGCCGGCATCGTCTGCTGATCCACGGCCTCGACCCGCAGTTGATCAACGCCAAGGCGCAGAGCCGGGCCGACCGCACGCGCGACGACTACGAACGGCGTCACGGCCGCGGTTGATGTTCGGACGATAGTCTGTGCCGCATGACTTCACCGGTGGAATTCAAGGCAACAGCTGATCTGGCCGACGAGATCGGTCCCGACATCCGCAGCTGCGACACCCAGTTCATTCAGTACGGCAAGCACACCGAATTCGCGGGACCCATCACCACCATCCGCTGCTTTCAGGACAATCTTCTGGTCAAACAAACGCTCAGCGAGCCCGGCAACGGTGGCGTTCTGGTGGTCGACGGCGACGCCAGTGTTCACACCGCACTCGTCGGCGACATCATCGCGGGCCGAGGTGTCAGCAACGGTTGGGCCGGCGTCATCGTCAACGGCGCGGTGCGCGACTCGGCGATCCTGCGCACCCTCGAGATCGGCGTCAAGGCACTGGGCACCAACCCACGCAAGAGCACGCAGACCGGATCGGGCGAGAAGAACGTGCCGGTCAGCTTCGGTGGCGTGACGTTCAACCCGGGTGAGATCGTCTACAGCGACCACGACGGCGTCGTCGCGGTCCAGCTGTAGGGGCCAGGGCGGCAGGCCTGATGCCTGCGCCCCGATTCACTACTTCACGAACGCGAGCAGCGCGTCGTTCACTTCCTGGAAGTGCGTCCACAGCAGTCCGTGCGGTGCACCGTCGACCTCGACGTAAGTGGCCTCCGGGAACACCTTGTGGAACTGGCGGCCGGTGGAATCGATCGGCAGGATGTTGTCGGCCGTGCCGTGCAGGATCAGCGTGGGCTTGCCCGATGCGCGCACCTTCTCCACGTCGCCGCGGAAATCTTCGAGCCAGGTGGGCACGACGGCGTAGGCGGCCACGGGAGCGCTACCGGTCGCGGTGTTCCAGCTCGCACGTACTGCGGCCTCGCTGATGCGGGTCCCGAGGTTCTCGTCGAGGTTGTAGAAGTCCTTGTAGAAGTTCTCGAACCAGGCGAAGCGATCCTCCCGCGCGGCACTGTCGATGCCGTCGAACACCGACTGCGGGACGCCGGTTGGGTTGTCGTCGGTCTGCAGCAGGAACGGCTCGAGCGAGGCCAGAAACGCGAACTTCGCGACGCGATCCGTGCCGTACTTCGCCGCGTACCGCGCGAGTTCGCCTGTGCCCATGGAGAATCCGACCAGGATGACATCGCGCAGGTCCAGCTCGGTCAGCACCTTGTCCAGGTCCGAGGCGAAGGTGTCGTAGTCGTATCCGACGGTCGGCTTGCTGGACTGGCCGAATCCGCGGCGGTCGTAGGTGATGACGCGATAGCCGGCGTCGAGCAGCGCCCGTGACTGGCGTTCCCAGGAGTTGCCGTCGAGTGGGTAACCGTGGATGAGGACGACCGGCTGACCGGTGCCGTGATCCTCGTAGTAGACCTCGACGGGGGTGGAGTTCTCGGTGTCGACCTTGATGTACGCCATGGTGTCGCCTTCCTTCGTGAGTGAAGTCCGACGCGGGAGAACGGTCGTTCTCACCGCGTGTGGACTACTGTAGAGAACGTTGGTTCTCTCGGCAAGGGGTAGGCGATGACCAGTACGGAAATCGGACGGGCACAGGTAGTGAACGCCGCGGACGAATTGTTCTATGCGCGCGGGATTCAAGCCGTCGGCATGGATGAACTACGCACAGCAGCAGGCATCTCCCTCAAACGCATGTACTCACTGTTCCCGTCGAAGACCGCCATCGTCGCCGAGGTTCTTCGCGGTCGCACCCAGCAATGGAACGACGGGATCCACGCCGAAGCCGCCGCCCACGAGTCACCTCGAGAGAAGCTGCTGTCGATCTTCGACTTCCTGGACCACTGGTTTCGCGAGGACGACTTCCGCGGGTGCGCCTTCATCAACTCGTTCGGTGAACTGGGGGCCACGATGCCCGAGGTCGCCGAAGCCGCGCAGCAGCACAAGAGGAACTTCATCGACTACGTCACCCGCTTGGCCGTCGAAGCCGGATGCGAGCCGACCGTCGGACTGCAGATCGCCCTCCTCGCCGAAGGTGCGCAAACCACCGCGGCCATCACGGAGTCACCCGAATCTGCGGCTGCGGCAAAGGCTGCGGTGAAAGTTCTGCTGGGTATGCCACACTCGACGTCATGAAGGCATTCGGCCCGGCCATTCCGATTCTCCGCATCTTCGACGACGCCGAGGCGCGTGCGTTCTACGTGGACTACCTGGGGTTCGCTGTCGAGTGGGAGCATCGCTTCGAGCCGGATCTGCCGCTGTACGTGCGCATTTCGCGCGGGAAGTGTGTCCTGGATCTTTCCCAGCACTACGGCGACGGCACACCGGGCACATCGGTGTGGATACCGATCCCGGACGTCACGTCCTTCAATGCCGAACTGCTGCAGAAGAACAACCCTCGCAGCCGACCGGGAATCGACCACGACGCACCGGGCGGACCGACCATGACGATCACCGATCCGTTCTCCAACAACCTCCGCTTCTGTCAGGTCGATCGCTGACCAGCGCACCTCACCGTTCACAATCGTGCGCGCCACGCGGCTTTCCGCGTCCGAGACCCACTTCTGAACAACCAGGTGCGCCCATCCCCTCCGAACGGAACTTATACGGAGCAGGCAACTCTTAACATGCGACGACGCACCAGGCTCCGAAGTCGGGCGCTGATACCTCTTGCCAGCCGTCGCACCAGCGTTGTACCGTCGATGCCATGATGCACCCGCAGCCATTGACGACGACGCCGGTTTTCTTCCGGCGTCCGATGTAGGCCTGCACCGACCTAAATCGACGAACCCCGGGAGTTGTCGCCCCGGGGTTCTTGCATATCTGGGCACTTCTTCTGGGCGACAACAGAAGTGGAGTACCCGTGAATTCTGATCACAACCGGCTCGGTCGCGAGTTGGATCTGTTTGCAACCAGCCCGGCCATCGGTGCCGGATTACCGATGTTGCTGCCCGACGGCGCAATCATTCGTGCGGAGTTGGAGAAGCTGGCCGCCGAGGAATCGGCTCGATCGGGATGTCTCGGCGTCTACACTCCAGTCCTGGCCAAGCGCTCTCTGTTCGAGAGGTCCGGGCACTGGGACAAGTTCTCGGCCGATATGTTTCCTCCGATGCGCATCGGGGGCGAGGAATACGTTCTGCGGCCTGCTAATTGCCCGCATCACACCCAGATCTTCGCTGCACGTGGGCGCAGCTTTCGTGAGCTTCCATTCCGAGTGTCGGAGCTGGGGTCGATGTTCCGAAGCGAACTGTCGGGTGTGCTGGGTGGATTGACCCGTGTACGGCAGATCTCACTCGACGACGCACACGTGTTCTGCGCCCCCGGTCAAGTCCGGGAAGAAGTTGGACGGGCCCTCGACTCGATCGAAAGGTGTTATGGAGTATTGGGACTCGTTGCGTCGTTCAGGCTGTCGGTTCGGGGCGGGAGCGGACACTATCTGGGTGATCCTGCGCGATGGGAAGCCGCCGAGAGTCAGCTACGGGCGGCACTGGGTGATCGCCCGTTCATCGTCGGTCATGGGGATGCAGCCTTCTACGGTCCGAAGATCGATGTGCAGGTCACCGGTTCTCCAGACACTGTGTCGACTGTTCAGATCGACTTCAACCAACCGGAACGGTTCGGGCTCGAGTACACCGGGTCCGACGGAGAGAGGCACCGCCCCGTGATGATCCATCGCGGCGTGCTCGGCTCCATGGAGCGATTGACTGCAATGCTCATCGAGCAACACAAAGGTCGAATGCCACCGTGGCTCGCCCCTCGACAGGTCGCCGTAGTTCCGGTAGGTGCTTCCCACTCGCAGTCAGCACTGGCGCTGGCCGGTCGACTGCTCCGCGCATCGGTTCGGGCCGAAGTGCTCGAGGAAGGTTCGCTCAGTGCCCGGATTCGGAATGCTCGAATCCATCGCGACTCGTACATCGCGGTCATCGGTGATCGAGAGCACAACAGCAATTCGGTTGCGGTCTCTTACCCCGCGCTGAATTCGAGAGCCGTGCTCGATGTGGACATGTTCGTCGCCGCGGTGCAGCACGACATTGCCGTTCGCGCTCCGCTTCCCACCGTCCCCTCATCGAAAATCACTGACATTTGACACTGAAATCCTTCGCAGGGCGGGGTTAGCGTCGAAGACATGAGCAAGCTACGAATCCTCGCCGCCCTCACAGTGTCGACATCCCTGCTGGTCAGTGGGTGCTCGTCGACGGACGAGCCGTCAGCCGTCGAGCCGACCACCACCGCGCCCTCGAGCGGGAGCCTCGAGACCGACGACGTCCAGGCAGCCTTGGACGCCATGGTCGACGCCGGGTCCGTTGCCGCAGTCGCGCAGGTACGCGACGGCGAGAGTTCGTGGTCGGGGGGCGGCCGGTCTCGTCGAGCGCGATGGTGCCGAGCCGGCATCTGCTGACGACCCGGTCCGTATCGCCAGCGTCACCAAGGCGATGGTTGCTGCCGTGGTGCTGCAGCTCGTGGACGAGGGGAAGCTCGAGCTCGATCAGCAGGTCGACGAGGTGCTTCCCGGTCTGTTGCCCAGGCCGGTGACCGTTCGCCAACTACTCGATCACACCAGTGGCGTTCCGGACTACTTCACCGGATTCGACTCTGCGGAGCAGATAGCCGCCCGCGCGAACGATGCCGTCACCGACGACCAGTTGATCTCTCAGGCCTTGGCCATGCCCTGGACGACCGAGCCGGGCAAGGAGTTCAGCTACGCGAACACCAACTACGTCCTCCTCGGACAGATCGTCGCCGAACTGGACGACAAGCCCATCGGACAAGCGTTGCAGGACAGGATCTTCGATCCGCTGGAGATGGCCGACACGACGTACCCCACCGATTCGACTCTGGACGAGGACGCTTTGCACGGCTACACCCTGGAGAACGGAACCTACACCGACGTCACCGATTACGACGCCAGCATCTGGTCGTCCGGAGCCGCCGTGGTCTCGACCGTCGGCGACATGAATACCTTCTTCAGAGCACTGTTCGACGGCACGCTGATCCCGCAGAATCTGATCGACGAGATGCAGGTCGTCACACCGTCGACGTACGGACTCGGCCTGCTGCTGGGCGGGGACGCGTGCAACCCGGGATCGGGTGAGCTCGTGTTCGGCAACCGCGGCAACGGCTTCGGCTACCGCACCTTCGCATTCTCGAGTCCGGACGGACAGCGTCAGGTATCGCTGGCCTGGACCACCGCCGCGCCGAATCCAGCCGCGGATCCGCTCGAGCAGGTCGCCACCAACGCTGTGATCACCGGACTCGCAGCGAGCTGCCCGGCCTAGCACTCACAGCACGCTCACCCAGCCATGCACTTCGTCGCTGGTGAGCGCGGCCTGGTGACGCTTTCGCAGGGTGAGCGTCACCGGGCCGATCTCCTTTGTTCCTATTGCGCGACCATCGATTTCGTACACCGGAGCAACTCCCGCGGAGGTGCCGCACACGAAGACCTCGTCGGCGATGTACAGCTCGGTGAGATCGACAGTTCGCTCCTGAACCGTCAGTCCTTCTTCGCGCGCCAGGGTCAGAATGGTCCGACGGTTGATGCCGTCGAGAATGTCGCTGGTGACGTCAGGGGTGACGAGCACTCCATTGCGGACGAGAAAGATGTTCGCCGCACTGAGTTCACAGACGTGACCGTTGATGTCGAGGAAGATGCAGTCGTCGAAGCCACTGTCGATCGCATCCTGTTTGGCCAGAACAGAATTGACGTATGCTCCGTTCACCTTGGCACGCGAGGGGATGGCGTTGTCCGGAATTCGTCGCCACACACTCGTTTTAAGCCGCATGCCGTTCTGCGGAACGATGGGGTTCGCGTCGTACAGGAAGATGGAGACCGTGGTGTGCAGACCACGTACCGAGTTCCCGGGATCGACTCGTCGACGTGGACAGTGGCGCGAACGTAGACCTCGGTCGTCGGAGCGTTGGCGGCGACGACATCGCGCGTTGCCTGTACGAACCTCTCGAACGTCCACTGCGACGCGAAGGTGTCGATGCCGATGATCTTGCAGGATTCGACGAGTCGCCGATAGTGATCGAGCAACCGGAACGCGGTACGCCGGTCACCGTCCACCTGCACCGGGAACACCGTGTAGACACTGAGCCCGTACAGAACGGCCGAAGTTGCCACTCCGAGCGTCGCATCCTGCGCCTCGACCAGACGATCGCCGAAATACACCTTCGAGTGTGGAAGAGCCATGCGGCGATGCTAGTCGCCCGGTGAGTCCAAGCGACAACGCTTTTACTTCTCTATGGTCGAGTACATGACCACACGCACCGTACCTACCCGCACCCTGTGGAACGACGGACCGACAGTCGGAGCCATAGGCCTGGGCTGCATGGGAATGACCTGGGCGTACAAGGCCGACGATAGGACGGAGAGCCCCGATCACGTCATCGGGCACGCCTTGGATCTGGGCGTGAATTTCATCGACACGGCCGATGTGTACGGCCCGTTCACCAACGAAGAGGTCGTCGGCAAAGCCATCGGGAATCGGCGTGACGAGGTGATCCTCGCGACCAAGGGCGGTCTCGTCTCTCACATCGGCGACGCCGGCGAACCCGTCATTTCGGGCCCCGACGGCAAGCCGGATCACCTCCGGCAGGCGATCGACGACTCACTGCGGCGCTTGGGCGTCGACCATATCGACCTCTACTACCTCCATCGCCCGGATCCCGAGGTGAACGTGGAGGACAGCATCGGCGCGATGGCCGAGGCCGTGCAGGCGGGAAAGGTTCGGGCACTGGGTGTCTCGGAGTTCAGCGTCGAACAACTCGATCGGGCCCAGCAGGTGCATCCGATCTCTGCAGTGCAGTCGGAATTGTCGCTGTGGACGCGCGACCACCTCGCAACATCCTTGAAGTGGACACAGGACAACGGCGCAGCATTCGTCCCGTTCTCACCGTTGGGTCGCGGCTTCCTGACCGGAAACTTTCGCGGAAACACGCCTGCTGCAGACGATTTCCGTTCACAGCTGCCACGCTTCAGCCAGGACAACCTCGATGCGAACCTCGTGATCGTCGACGCCATCGCGGGTGTGGCGGACGAGCTCGGCGCGACGCCGGCGCAGGTGGCCTTGGCCTGGGTGTTGGCGCAGGGTGAGCACGTGGTTCCCATCCCCGGCACCCGACGCACGTCGCGTCTCGAGGAGAACGCAGGTGCGGCGACGCTGACCTTGAGTCCGGAGCACCGTGCGGCACTCGACGCTCTGCCTGCTCCTGCTGGTGGTCGCTATTGAGATCGTTCGCGTCGACCCAGCTGCCGATCGACCGTTGGCCGATCAGATTCTCGCGGTGCAGAAGGGGTCGTATGCGGTCGAAGCACGGCTGATCGGCGACGACCGAATTCCGCTGCTGCACGAGTCGGTCGACGATCTGTGTGCTGTACAGGTCCATTGGCTCGTCGCGCGGGAGGGTGACGAAATACTCGGGGCTGCAGCGTGGTCCGAGGCGGAGATCGACCGCCTGGTGGTGGCTCCACACGCTCATCGACGAGGCATCGGACGGGCATTGGTCGACGCGATGCTGGAATCGATTGTCGCACAACGTGTGCACGTGGCCACCGGGCGAGACAATCCACCGGCGCGCAGGCTCTACGAGTCCTTCGGCTTCGTGCACACCGAGGATCAACAGGTACTGCCCGGGTTGTGGCTGGCCCGCTACGAACTCGTCCGCTGATCGGGGGCAGCGGCGTTCGGTCGAACCAAGAACCAGATCAGCGCACCGGTGAACGGCATGAGCAACACGAGCAGACACCACCAGAATGCGGCACCGCGCCGGCGGTGGGAAGTACGCAGGATCGATACCCACGCAACACCGACGAGCAACAGCCACACCACGATCGCGGCCATCCAGGCGAGATCGAACGCCAACGGCAGAGTGGGGTTGATGTCACTGCTCATCGCCAACTCCTTCACCTCGAAAGCCAGCTTAGCGTCGTCCGACGGCGACCGGTGTGCTCGGATTCGAGCAGAACCAAGCAGGTCTGGAACACTACCGGTTCGGGGAAGCTGCCCACAGCAGTCGAAGTTGACCGATCTCGGACACGTTCTTCATCAGCTCCGCGTTCACCCACGCGACGGTGTGGGCGACGGTCATTCCAGAATCATCGCCCCACGGGTAAGGGGCGGAAGCGTCCAGGTCAGACTCTTTGTAGCCGTTCAGGATTGATATCCATTCCAAGCGGAGTCCACGTAGCGAAGCCAAAACCTCATCAAGGCTCCCCGGCCATACGACGTCCGTGCGGTCACGCGGCCGTAGCCCGTGCGCTTGGTCTATCGCCGACGTCCACCACCAACCGATGTGCCACGTAATCCAACCGATCGTCGGAACGGGGATCGGGTCCGGCTCCTCGTCCTCCCAGTCCGGGACCCACCTTCGATCGGCGTCCTGCCTCACGTTCCAATTCGCAGGGACCGGCTCCCACACAAGCAACTCGAAAGTGAGCTGATCGAGATGAAGCTCGAACAGAGACCACGTCAGATCGAACTGCCATCGGAGAAGATCCAGTCGATCAGGAGGTTCGGTCACCGGTACACCCTAGAATTGTTCTGTCGACAGTTGTCGGATTTTGGCGTGACTACCAACCCAGCTCGCTACGATTCCCCGCTGCCCTGACCGAGAGCGAACTGTGGATCCGTCGCATCGGCAGTTCCACTCCGCTTCGAATACCGTTGCAGGACATCGACGGTGCGGACGTGACCGGATTGCATGCCGGCAAGAGGGTCGGCCGCATCCTGCTCCGCATCCAGTTTCGGACGGGAACAGTCACGGACTCCGATGCATGGCTCGTCGAGGATCCGAAGTGCTGGGTGCACGCCATCAACGGGGACAAGATCCCGTAGCCGTTCGGGCATCGATCACCGGATCCAGTAGCGCGACGAGACGGCTCGAGATTGTTCGCAGCGCTGGCTGAGCTACCGTCTCGGGTATGGCTTCTGCCGGTGGTGCCGTCACCGTTCTGCTGTCATTGATGGCGTTACTGTCGATCGCCTGTGACCGCACCATGGGCTGTTGGGCGAAGCTGGCGTGGGCATTCGTTGTGGTGCTACTGCCGATCATCGGGCCGATCCTGTGGTTCGTGGTCGGCAAGCGCTATCCCTACGGACCGAGCGGCGGCAACAGATGACAGTTCAATATCCAGTCGCGTTGCGCAGGTCGATGTTCACCAGATGGCTCACTTGATCGCGTAGCCATTCAACGGTCTGCGGATCGGGCACGGGCGGGTGGGCCAACAGCGTCCAGCGCAGCCGGGTCTCAGGAGTCAGGTCGAACTGCAACAGGACGTCGGGATGGCTCGGCCACGGCGAGCTCCAGACAACGCGGTCGAACTCGCTGCTCTCGACAATGCGGGGTAGCGGCTGACCCTCGAACATCACCGGCCAGGCGAATCCTCGATTCTGCGGATGCACATCTGGCGCATGAGCGCCTTCCATACGAAGCGGACCGGCGGCGACAGTACTGCCGTCCTGCTCGCGAGAACCATCATCCACTTACCGTACGCAGGCGCCTACTAGAGAGCCCTACTAGTTTTCGCTCGCGCCCGGTGCGGCGGCTGCCATTTACCGACGACAGACAGAGCTGTGCCCGGAAACTGGTTCTTGCCGTCATGCGGGTTGTCGTGGTTCCTCGTCGCCGGACGCGTCGTGGTTGTCGGGTGGGTAGAGGACTTCTTCGGGGTGGTGGGCGTGGTTGATCAGTCCGCGGCGTTGGGGGTCCATCCCGGTTGGTGGGTGCCAGAGGGTGCGTCCCGGGTATCGATGCGCTGCTGTGGTTTTGGTGGTTGCCCATTTTCCTGGTCCGGTGCCGACGAGTGCGTGGTGCATGTCGCAGCCGAAGGTGAGGGAGTCGATGTCGGTGAGGCCACCGGTGGTCCAGTCGTCGAGGTGATGGGCCTGGCACCAGGTTGCGGGGCGGGTGCAGGAGGGGAAACTGCAGCCTCGGTCGCGGGCGATGAGCACGATGCGTTGGTCGGCGGAGGCGATGCGTTTGGATCGGCCGAGGTAGAGGCTCTGCCGTGGTCGTCGAAGAGGGTGAGGTAGTGGTGGGCGTGGGAGGCCATGCGGATGGCGTCGCGGATGGAGATGCGTGATCCGGTGGCGGTTTTGGCGTATCCGCGGCCGGCTTCGAGATCGCGCAGGGTCATGGTGACGATGGCGGTGACGGGTAGGCCTCGGTGGGTGCCGAGTGTGCCGGAGGCAAGGGTCTGCCTCAGTGCCAGTTTCAGTGCGTCGTGTTGGCGTTCGCGTGGGGTGCGGATGTCACGAGCTGCGGCAGCGTCGTGCGCCGCTGCCTTTTT
>NZ_BAOX01000084.1:0-17224 GCF_000813105.1 Rhodococcus sp. BS-15
TCGCCCGGGGCCTACCCGCCGCCGCCCGGCAACTACGGAAACTATGGCAACCAGGGCTACGGCCAGGCTCCGCTGGGGCCGAACCCCGGCCGCCTCGAGGTCGGTGCCGCGCTCAGCTACAGCTTCGACAAGTTCAAAGCCAATGCGGGACCGTGGATCGGAATCACCGCCATCGTGTGGGTGGTCAGCGTCATCGGTGTCGTCCTGGTCTTCGCGTCGACGTTCACCGCAGCAATGGCAGCGGCCGACAGCGGTGACACGGCGTTCACTACCACGACGTCCGGGGTGGCCCTCGTCATGACGGCCATCGCCACGTTCGCGTCGTATTTCGTCAACGCTGCCTACGTTCGAGGAGCGCTGGACGAGACAGGCGCTCCGCAGAAGCCGTCGTTCGGTAGGTTCTTCCAGCTCACCAACATCGGGCAGATCGCGATCCTGGCGTTGATCTGGACCGTCGTCAGCGTGGTGTTCAGTTTCATCCCGTTCCTCGGAACGGTCCTTCTGATCGTGATCGGCTTCCTCGCGAACTTCGCACTGACGTTCCTGATCGATCGCAACCAGACGGCGATCGAATCGATCAAGTCCAGTGTCGACCTGACCGTGAAGAACTTCGGCCCCTTGCTGCTGCTCCTGCTGCTGCTGGCCGCGATCAACATCGTCGGTGCGCTGCTGTGCGGTCTCGGTCTGCTCGTCACCATCCCGATCTCGGTGATCGCCACCAACTACGCCTACCGCGTGCTTACCGGTGGGCCGCTGTCCCCCGCACGCTGAGCTGCTCGACACAGACGAACTGTCCCCGTAGCGCACAGCGCTACGGGGACAGTCGCTTTCGAACCTTCTAGGCCTCGGCCGGAGACTCTTCCTTCTTCTCCGGCTTGAAGTCGACGCCCGATTCCTTACGCTGCTGCGAGGTGATCGGTGCCGGCGCGTCGGTCAACGGGTCGATGCCGCCACCGGACTTGGGGAATGCGATGACCTCACGGATGGAATCGACTCCGGCAAGCAGCGCCGTGATGCGATCCCAGCCGAACGCGATGCCGCCGTGCGGCGGTGCGCCGTAGGAGAAGGCATCGAGAAGGAAGCCGAACTTCTCCTGAGCTTCTTCCTTGCCGATACCCATGATCGCGAACACCCGTTCCTGAATGTCCTTGCGGTGGATACGAATACTGCCGCCGCCGATCTCGTTGCCGTTGCAGACGATGTCGTAGGCGTAGGCCAGAGCCGATCCGGGGTCGGTGTCGAACGTATCCATCGACTCCGGCTTCGGCGACGTGAAGGCATGGTGCACGGCAGTCCACGCACCGGATCCGACGGCTACGTCACCACTGGCCGTGGCGTCGGACGTGGGCTCGAACAGCGGAGCGTCGACGACCCACACGAACGCCCATGCCTTCGGGTCGATCAGGTCGAGCTTGCGGGCGATCTCGCCGCGCACCGCACCGAGCAATCCACGTGATGCCTTGATCGGGCCCGCGGAGAAGAAGATCGCATCGCCGTTGTTCGCACCGACATGTGCGGCGAGGCCGTCGCGCTCGGCGTCGGTCAGGTTCTTGGCAACCGGGCCACCCAACGTGCCGTCCTCACCGACGAGAACGTACGCGAGACCCTTGTGGCCGCGCTGCTTGGCGAACTCCTGCCACCGGTCCAACTGCTTGCGGGGCTGGCTCGCGCCACCGGGCATCACGACCGCACCGACGTACGGGGCCTGGAACACACGGAACGTGGTCTCGGAGAAGAAGTCCGTGCATTCGACCAGTTCGATGTCGAAGCGGAGATCGGGCTTGTCCGAACCGTAGCGACGCATCGACTCGGCGTAGGTGATCCGTGGAATCGGAGCCGTGAAGTGGTGCCCGACGAGCTTCCACAGCGACGCCAGGATCTCCTCGGCCAGCAGGATGACGTCGTCCTGGGTGACGAAGCTCATCTCGACGTCGAGCTGAGTGAACTCCGGCTGACGGTCGGCCCGGAAATCCTCGTCTCGGTAGCACCGGGCAATCTGGTAGTACCGCTCGATACCGCCGACCATCAGCAGCTGCTTGAACAGCTGCGGGCTCTGCGGCAGCGCGTAGAAGCTACCCGGCTGCAACCTCGCAGGCACCAGGAAGTCACGGGCACCCTCGGGAGTGGATCGCGTGAGCGTCGGAGTCTCGACCTCGACGAACTCGTGGTGCGCGAGCACCGAACGGGCCGCCGCGTTGACGTGCGAGCGCAGGCGAATGGCTCGCCCCGGTCCCTCGCGACGCAGATCGAGGTAGCGGTACTTCAGACGCGCTTCTTCGCCCGGCTGATCGTCGAGCTGGAACGGCAGCGGCGCGGCCTCGGACAGGACCTCGATCTCGGAGGCCTCGACCTCGATCGCACCGGTCGGGATCTCGTAGTTGGCATTGCCCTCGGGGCGGCCTTCGACCTTGCCGGTCACCTTCACGACGTATTCGGCGCGCAGGCGGTGGGCCTGCTCGAGCGCTGCTCCCTCGCGGAAGACGACCTGGGACACACCGGACGCGTCGCGAAGATCGATGAAGATGACGCCGCCGTGATCGCGTCGGCGGGCCACCCATCCCGTCAGCGTCACGGTTCGGTCGACGTGCTCGGGGCGTAATGAGCCGGCGAGGTGGGTGCGCAGCACGGGTGTCCTTTCGAGAAAAATCCGCTGATCGTGTTCTTCGCTCACCGATCCTACGGAGCACATCACCGTAGAAGGAAACGAGATCGCGACGCGGCATGCGAAGCTATGGCCGACAGCAGCGATTTGTGTTCTCGCCACAGGTGGGGGCTCGGCGGAGAGGAACTCGGGCATGACCTTCAGAGAAGGTTCGCGGATGGAGCGGGGTCGAGTCTCCGTCGGCGGCAGCGGGGGTGGCGGTCGCGGTGGCAAACTGGCTATCGGCGGTGGTGCAGGCGGCTTGATCATCATCGTCATCGCGTTGCTCTTCGGCGGAGATCCCGGTTCGATTCTCAATCAGATCAGTGGCGGCGACAGCTCTGCCGGGCAGGTCGACTCCGGCACCTCGGGGACCCTCGAGGGCTGCGAGACCGAGGCGGAGGCGAACACCAAGATCGATTGCCGTATCGGATTCACGGTGTCGAGCCTGGACACCGTCTGGGAATCTCAACTCCAAGCTCAGACCGGCGTCGCCTACGTTCAGCCCGGCGTGAATCTGTTCTCGGGAGCAACCAACACCGGCTGCGGCAACGCCACCAGCGCCGTCGGGCCGTTCTACTGCCCGGCCGATTCCACGGCGTACTTCGACACGAGCTTCTTCCAGGTTCTCGTCGACCAGTTCGGTTCCAGCGGCGGCCCACTGGCGCAGGAGTACGTGGTGGCGCACGAGGTCGGCCACCACCTGCAGAACCAACTGGGCGACATCGGCCGCGCGCAGGCCGATCCGCAGGGACCCGAGTCCGGTGGCGTCAAGGTGGAGTTGCAGGCCGACTGCTACGCGGGAATCTGGGCGCACTACGCAGCCGACACGGTCGATCCGGACACCGGTGTTCCGTTCCTCGAGCCGCTGACCACGGCCGACATCAACGACGCCCTCTCGGCAGCGTCGTCGGTGGGCGACGACCGCATTCAGCAGGCATCCACCGGCAGCGTCAACCCCGAGGGCTGGACGCACGGGTCTTCTGCGCAGCGCCAGGCCTGGTTCACCGCGGGCTACGAGACCGGACAGGTGGCGGCCTGCGACACATTCTCGGCACGCGACCTCGACAATCCCTGAACCGGCACCGATCAGAACAGGGTCAGAGCCGGCCCCGAGGTCACCAGTTCTCGGGGTTCAGCAGGCTCGTTCGCGGGCAGCGAGCGGGTCTGCTCTGCGGCAAACCCGTAGGTGTCGAGCAGCGGATCGATTCTCGCTTTCAGCCACTGCTTGTACTCAGGGGTCACGTACGCCCCGTGTCCGTAGAGCTGACGGTATCGACGCACCAATGCGGGGTGTTCCTTCACCAGCCAACTCATGTACCAGTCCTTGGTGCTCGAACGCAGATGCATCGGCAGCGCCGTCACGGTTGTCGCACCTGCCTCGGCCAGGGCTCCGATGAGGCCGTCCAATTGCTTGGCCCCGTCGGTGAGAAACGGAATCACCGGTGCCACCAGAACGCCGCAGTTCAGGCCCGCGTCGCGGACCGCACGAACGAGATCCAATCGCGCTCGCGGACTGGGGGTCCCGGGCTCGAGCTGCTTCTGCAGGTCGGCGTCGTGAATGGCCAGGCTGATGCTCACCTGCACCTCCACCTGTTGCGCAGCCAGCGTCAACAGGGGCAGATCACGCCGCAGCAGTGTGCCCTTGGTGAGAATCGAGAACGGCGTCCCGGATTCGGTCAACGCTCGAATGATCCCCGGCATCAACCGATATCGACCCTCCGCGCGCTGATAGGGGTCGGTGTTGGTGCCGAGCGCCACCGGCTCGCGCTTCCACGACCGGCGCGCGAGTTCCTTGCGCAGTACCGCAGCGACGTTGGTCTTGACGACGATCTGCGAGTCGAAATCGTTGCCGGAGTCCAGGTCCAGATATTCGTGCGTCGGGCGAGCGAAGCAGTATCGACATGCATGCGAGCACCCACGCATCGGGTTGACGGTCCACGAGAAGGGCACCTGCGATTCGCTCGGCACTTCGTTCAGGGCGCTCTTGCACAGCACCTCGTGGAAGGTGATGCCCTCGAACTCGGGTGTCTGCACGCTGCGGACCAGCCCCGATCGCTCGAGCCCCGGTAGCGCCCCGTCGTCCGCGGCGTCGAGAGTCTGACCGGCCCATCGCATGGACACAGTCGAACATTTGTTCTATGTCGTGTCAAGGCCGACCCGTCTCTGACGATCCCCGCTCGGGTGTGGTCACCGGAAGGCGATAGCGTAGGCCCCCAGTCGATCCTAGGAGTGCACCGCCGTGACCGCCCCGAACACACCGACCTCGAGCCCATTCTCCGCCTCGGCCTCACACTCGGACCGGGCATCGAGATCGGTTCGGTGCCGGCCGGTGAGCGGGTGGTCACCACCGTGCTCGGCGGCGCAGCTCCCGGCCCCGACATCGAGGGCACCCTCGCAGCCGGGTCGACCGTCGTCAGCGTGACGCGACCCGACGGATGCACCGAGTTCAGCAGCGACCTCGTTCTCGAATTGGCGACCGGCGGTTACCTCTCACTCGACTATCGCGGAGTTCAGTTCGGGCCGGCCGAGGTCATCGACGCTCTGAACGATCCCGAGCGTGAGGTGGACCCCGCCACGTACTACTTCCGCGGCACCCTCCGGGTGGCGACGGCGGTCCCGAAGTTCACCTATCTCAACCGAGCGCTCGTCGTCACGTCCGGATCTCGCTCGGCCGAAGCCGTCGTGCTCGACGCATTCCTGGTCACCTGATCCTGCTCATTCGAGCAGCTGGGCGACCTCACGGTCGGTCAGTGTCGCCTGCGGAGTTCGTCCCTTGCTACGGACGAGTTCGACGGCGCGATAGAGCGGCCGTTGGTCGAGTCCCGCGTCGCGTGCCTCGGCGCGCAGCTGATCCACCAGCACCGATGCGATCGCCGCGGCAGGCACCAACTCGGTGGTCCACAGCGAGTCGGCGAGAGTCCGTAACGCAAGGATCGGCAGTTCCCGGCCCCCGTTCCTGGTGTAAAGCGCAAGCGCAACCACGATATGCGTACGCCCGTCGTAGAGCCGTAGCGAGATCTGATCGATTCCGGCCGTCCGAATCGTCAGTTCGGCCGTCACCACCTCCGGCATCTTCAGCCGGCGAGTGCGCAACCCTCGCGCGCACAGTTGCGGACCGTCGAGCCATACCCGTCGGCGCAGACCCAGCCAACCCGACAGTACGGCGGGACCGCCGACGATCACCCCGACCAGAACTGCAACCCACACCGGCACGAACAGCGCCAGGACGACGGCGAGAACGATCCCGATCGCGGCCGACCCGACCATGATCTTGCGCAGGCGCGGTGCCAGGAACTCCACCGAGACCAGGTCGAGCGCTACCGGCCCCGCGTTGGACCGAGAGTCACCGGACCGGGACTCACTGGGCAAGGCGCGCTCCGAGGGCGTCGACCACGTCGGCCATCGGAACGGTGTCCTGCTCGCCATTCGAAAGGTCTTTCACCAGAACCGATTCCGCAGCCAGTTCCTGATCGCCGAGCACCAACGCGAACCGCGCTCCGGATCGGTCGGCGGCCTTCATGGCACCCTTGATCCCGCGATTTCCGTAGGCCATGTCCACGGCTATTCCTCGTTCGCGTAACTGAGCCGCGATGTCTACGACCGCCAACTTGGCACCTGCTCCCATCGGAACACCGAAGACCTGGCATCGCGACGTCGCGCCCGCGGTCTTGCCTTCGGCGGCAAGGGCCAGCACCGTGCGATCGACGCCCAGGCCGAACCCGATTCCGGAGAGCGCCTGCCCGCCTAGCTGTTCCATCAAACCGTCGTAGCGGCCGCCGCCGCCGATGCCCGATTGTGCGCCGAGCCCGTCGTGCACGAATTCGAACGTCGTCTTGGTGTAGTAGTCGAGGCCGCGCACCATCCGCGGGTTCACGAGATACGGAACGTTCATCACGTCCAGGTATTCCAGCACTTCGTCGAAGTGTTCCTTCGCCGAATCGGAGAGGTGATCGAGCATCAGCGGTGCGTCCGCAGTCATCGCGCGCACCTCGGGTCGCTTGTCGTCGAGTACCCGCAGCGGGTTGATCTCGGCGCGTCGACGGGTGTCCTCGTCGAGGGGAAGCGCGAACAGGAACTGCTGCAACAGCTCTCGGTACTGCGGGCGGCAGGTGTCGTCGCCGAGCGAGGTGATCTCGAGCCGGAACCCGGTGAGCCCGAGGGGCCCGGAAACCGGCGTCGGCCACGGCGATGACCTCGGCGTCCAGCGCCGGGTCGTCGACGCCGATCGCCTCGACACCCACCTGCTGCAGCTGGCGGTATCGGCCGGCCTGCGGGCGTTCGTAGCGGAAGAACGGACCGGCGTAGGCCAACTTGACCGGCAGCGCTCCCCGATCCAATCCGTGCTCGATCACCGCGCGCATGACTCCGGCGGTGCCTTCGGGTCGCAGTGTCACCGATCGGTCTCCGCGATCGGAGAAGGTATACATCTCCTTGCTCACCACATCGGTCGACTCCCCGACCCCGCGTGCGAACAGGCCGGTGTCCTCGAAGATCGGCAGTTCGATGTGGCCGTAGCCGGCGTTGCGGGCTGCGTCGAGCAACCCTTCGCGTACGGCGACGAACTCGGCCGAGTTGGGCGGGAAGTAATCGGGAATGCCCTTGGGCGCGGAAAAGGCGGTCTGCTTGCTCACGCTCACAGCTTTCCTTGCTCGGGGTCGGTGAGTCCAACGAGGAACGGGTTGGACCCGCGCTCCTGGCCGATCGAACTCTGTCCGCCGTGCCCCGGGAGCACCACCGTGTCGTCGCTCAGCGGGAGCAGCCGAGTCGCGATGGACCGCAGCAGTTGATCGTGATCGCCGCCGGGCAGATCGGAGCGCCCGATCGATCCCGCGAACAGGGTGTCCCCGGTCAGGGCCAACGGAACCGAGCCGTCGGGCCCGTCGGCGTGGGCGAGGAACACCACCGATCCCTGGGTGTGCCCGGGGGTGTGCACCACCGTGAACTCGATTCCGGCGAGTTCGAGCCGTAGACCGTCCGTGAGCTCGATCACCTCGGCCGGTTCGTGGAACTCGAGGTCGCCCAGTACCGCCGCCAGCGTCGGGCCCGTTCCCTTGATCGGATCGGCCAGCATGTAGCGGTCCTCGGGTGCGATGTACGCCGGGATGCCGTACTTTGCGCAGATCGGCTCCACCGACCACGTGTGGTCCAGATGACCGTGCGTGAGCAGTACTGCGGTGGGGGTGAGCGAGGACTGCGTCAGGAAGTCGATCAGCGGATCCGCGGCGTCCTGACCGGGATCGACGACGACGCACTCGGACGCGTCGTCCTGGGCCAGGATGTAACAGTTCGTCTGAAACATGCCTGCGGGGAATCCGGTGACGAGCAAGACAAACGCTCCTAAAGGCTGAGGCCGAAGTACCGAGCAAGCTTAGTGGGGCCGCTCTCGCCGGGTCCCCCCAGCATGCTCTCAGGCAGTGATGGCAAACTCGCGTTGGCCGATTCTCGGCCGAATACCACACGATCGGTCCGTGCAGCGAGCGGGCGAGGTCGTTTTTCGACAAGCGGGAGGAACACGAATTGCCCAGCAACGAGCAACGGCGCGAGGCTGCCAAACGAAAGCTCGAACGCCAACTCGTACGCCGCGCCGAGCGAGCGCGTCGTCGTAAGCAATTGACGATCGCCGGTTCCATTCTCGGCGTCGTCGCGGTCGTGGCCGTCGTCTCGGTCGTGTTCGTGGTGACCCGCGGTGACGATGACGCGAGTACCGCCCAGGAGTCGACCACGTCGGCGCCCGCCGATTCGATCATCGCTGCGGGGCGCACCGAGCCACTGCCCGAGACGGTGAACTGCTCCTACCCCGCCTCGGAGCAACCGGCGGCCAAGCCGAACACTCCCCCGCGCACCGACAACGTACCCACCAGCGACGAGCCGCTGAGCTACAGCATGACCACGTCTGCCGGGAACATCGGGCTGACGCTGAACAATCCCGAGTCTCCCTGCACGGTCAACAGTTTCGTCTCGCTCGCCAATCAGGGCTACTTCGACGGCACCACCTGCCATCGACTCACCACGGGCGCGGGCCTGCAGGTTCTGCAGTGCGGCGATCCCACGGGCACCGGCTCCGGCGGGCCGGGCTACCAGTTCGCCGACGAATTCCCCACCGACACGTATGCCGAAGGCGACCCCGCTGCCCAGACCCCCATCGCCTACCCACGCGGAACGTTGGCCATGGCCAACGCAGGCCCGGGTACCAACGGCAGCCAGTTCTTCCTCGTCTACGGCGATTCGGAACTGCCGCCCGCCTACACCGCGTTCGGCACCATCGACGAGACCGGACTCGCCACCCTCGACGCCATCGCGGCCAAGGGAGCGCAAGGCGGCGCTTCCGACGGAGCCCCCGCCGAACCGGTAGACATCACGTCCATGTTGAGCGACCTGTGAATCGCACCTCGGCTCTGACGATCGCGGTCTCGGCCGCCGCGCTGGTACTCGCAGGGTGTTCCGGTTCGGCCGAACCGGCAGCGGCACCGGCCACCACAACGTCGACGGCTACGACTACGACAACCGACGCACCCGCGCCTCGGCCGGCACTCGATCTATCTCGTTTCGGGGCGTTGCCGCCTGTGCCGCAGCCGACGACCGATACGGTGTCCTGCTCGTATCCGGAGGAGTCACCGGCCGTCACGGAAGTCGACGCTCCTGCGACCGACAACGTCGACGTGTACGGAAACGTCGAGGTGACGTTGTCCACCACTGCGGGTCCGATCGGCATCACACTCGACCGGACGCCTGCACCGTGCACGGTCAACAGTGTCGTCAGCCTCGTCCAACAGGGATATTTCGACGGCTCACCCTGTCACCGACTGACGACGTCACCGGGCCTCGAGGTACTGCAGTGCGGTGACCCGTCCGGGTCCGGTCGAGGCGGACCCGGATACAGCTTCGCCAACGAGTACCCCACCACCGCGTACGCCGACGATCCGGCGCAGGCCGAGAATCCGGTGGTCTACCCGCGCGGAACGCTGGCCATGGCCAATGCGGGCCCCGACACCAACGGCAGCCAGTTCTTCCTGGTGTATGCGGATTCGGTGCTGCCGCCGCAGTACACGGTGTTCGGCACCATCTCGGACGCCGGTCTGCAAACCCTCGACGCCATCGCAGCGGGCGGGGTCACCGGTGGCTCCGAGGACGGTGCACCGGCGAACCCGGTGATCGTGGAGTCCGCAGCCTGAGTTCGGATTCGAAAGACGAGAGGGTGAGCAGAGTTTCTGCTCACCCTCTCGTCGTTCGGGGACTGCCGCTCAGGCCGCCGACGTCAGGCGGTACACGTCGTACACGCCCTCGACGTTGCGCACGACGTTCAGCACATGCCCGAGGTGCTTCGGATCGCCCATCTCGAAGGTGAACTTGCTGATCGCAACCCGGTCCCCCGACGTGGCGACCGACGCCGAGAGGATGTTGACCTTCTCGTCGGCGAGCGCTTGGTGACGTCGGAGAGCAGTCGGTGGCGGTCGAGTGCCTCGATCTGGATAGCGACCAGGAACACCGAGGACGCCGAGGGTGCCCACTGAACCTCGATGAACCGTTCGGACTGCTCTTCGAGCGATCGTGCGTTGGTGCAGTCGGTGCGGTGGACACTCACCGATCCCCCACGGGTGACGAATCCGAGGATCTCGTCTCCCGGCACCGGAGTGCAGCACTTCGCGAGCTTCGCGACGACGCCCTCGGCACCGGTGACCAGCACTCCCGCGTCGCCGACCTGACGGGGTCGAGTGGGGATGGTCGACGGTGTCGACCGCTCGGCGAGCTCTTCCTCGACGTCGCCGACGCCACCGAGATGGGCGACCAAACGCTGCACCACGTGGCGAGCGGACACGTGATTCTCGCCGACCGCGGTGTAGAGCGCGGAGACGTCGACGTACCGTAGCTCGTGCGCGATCGCCGACATGGACTCGGCATTCATCAAGCGCTGCAAGGGAAGTCCGCCTCGACGGACCTCCTTTGCGATACCGTCCTTCCCTGCCTCCAGGGCTTCCTCGCGGCGCTCCTTGGCGAACCACTGGCGAATCTTGGTCTTGGCTCGCGGTGAGGCGACGAACCCCTGCCAGTCCCGACTCGGACCGGCGGTGGCGGCTTTCGAGGTGAACACCTCGACCACTTCACCGTTGTCCAGAGTCCGTTCCAGTGCGACGAGTCGACCGTTGACCCGCGCGCCGATGCAGCGATGCCCCACTTCGGTGTGCACGGCGTACGCGAAGTCGACCGGACACGATCCGGCGGGCAGGGTGACGACATCGCCCTTGGGAGTGAAGACGAAGATCTCCTTGACCGCGAGGTCGTAGCGCAGCGACTCGAGGAACTCCCCCGGATCCGCGGCTTCTCGCTGCCAGTCGAGCAGCTGGCGCATCCACGCCATGTCGTCGACCTCGGCGTTGTCCTGCGAATGCTTGCCCTTGGTCTCCTTGTACCGCCAGTGCGCAGCGATGCCGAACTCGGCTGTGCGGTGCATGTCCCGCGTACGGATCTGCACCTCGAGGGGCTTGCCCTCGGGTCCGATCACCGTGGTGTGCAGCGACTGGTAGACGCCGTAACGCGGCTGCGCGATGTAGTCCTTGAAACGGCCCGCCATCGGCTGCCACAGCGAATGCACCACACCGACAGCGGCGTAGCAGTCACGAATCTCGTCGCACAGGATGCGAACACCCACGAGGTCGTGGATGTCGTCGAAGTCGCGGCCCTTGACGATCATCTTCTGGTAGATCGACCAGTAGTGCTTCGGGCGACCCTCTACGACCGCACTGATTCTCGACGCGGCGAGTGTCGCGTTGATCTCGGCCCGAACCTTCTCGAGGTAGGTGTCGCGGGACGGCGCACGATCGGCGACGAGACGCACGATCTCGTCGTACTTCTTGGGATGAAGAATCGCGAACGCCAGGTCTTCGAGCTCCCACTTGACCGTGGCCATTCCGAGCCGATGGGCAAGCGGCGCAATGACTTCCAGCGTCTCTTTGGCTTTGCGCGCCTGCTTCTCCGGGGGCAGGAACCGCATGGTACGCATGTTGTGCAACCGGTCGGCGACCTTGATGACCAACACCCGCGGATCTCGCGCCATCGCGATGATCATCTTGCGGATCGTCTCGCCCTCGGCTGCAGTTCCGAGCACGACCTTGTCGAGCTTGGTCACTCCGTCCACGAGATGGGACACCTCGTCGCCGAATTCCTCGGTCAGCTTGGCGAGCGAGTATCCGGTGTCCTCGACCGTGTCGTGCAGCAGCGCCGCAACCAGGGTGGTCGTGTCCATCCCCAGCTCGGCCAGAATGTTGGCCACGGCGAGCGGATGCGTGATGTAGGGATCGCCGGACTTGCGCATCTGCGACGCATGCAGCTCGTCCGCTACGTCGTAGGCCCGCTGCAGCAACGTCAGATCGGCCTTGGGATAGAGCTCACGGTGCAGGCTGACGAGTGGCTCGAGCACCGGCTTGACCGCCGCGCTGCGCCCAGCGGTGATGCGGCGCGCCAGACGTGCTCGCACCCGCCGCGATGCCGAGGTGGGGACAGGTGCCGAATTACGGGTCCCCGACGGAGCCTGCGAATCGGTCGCCGCCGGGTCGTGGGGAACCGGGTCGTGGGTAACCGGAGTGTCGACGGCCGGGCGGGCATCACCGGACGCGGACTCGTCGGTCGTGACGATGTCGACGCCGGTCCGATCGGTAACTCCGGTCCGATCGGCAACTGCGGGCCGCTCGGGTACGGCAGGCCGATCGGGCAAGGGCTGATCGATGTAACGGGTCACTCTCATCACCTCCTGCCACACGTTCCGCGCTGTCGTCGAAACGTCAACGCATTGTGAGAGAGACTTTAGTCCTCATACCCGAACCAGGCAGCCGAGCGGGTAGCCACTGCACTTGTCGCGCCCGCCCAGAACGGCGATCTCGAGAACGACAGCAGCGCCGGCGATCACCGCCCCCTGCTCGGCCAACAACCGAGCCGTCGCGTCGACGGTACCGCCGGTCGCCAGAACGTCGTCGACCACCAGCACACGTTTTCCGGCCACGTCGATCGCAGTCGGGATCTGCAGTGCGGCTGTTCCGTACTCGAGTTCGTACGACCGTGAATGCACCGGAGGCGGCAACTTGCCCGCCTTGCGCACCGCGAGCACACCGCACCCGAGTTCGAGAGCAACCCCGGCCCCCAGCAGGAATCCCCGTGCGTCGATTCCCGCCACCAGGTCGACGTCCTCGAAACCCAGAGCCAGTTCCGACACCACGCTGCGTAGCGCGGGGCCGTCGGCGAACACCGGCGTCAGATCGCCGAAGCGCACACCGGGGACGGGGAAGTCGTCGACCCACCGCGTCAGCCTGGTCACGGCGGCGGCCGCACCCACTCGATCTCCTGCGTCGTTCATCGAAGAAGCACCCACCGATCCATGTTCCATCCGGCACCTGCGGCCGTCGGGTTGGGCACCACGTCCTGCATGCCGTCACTGACGACAGTCGTACGCGGCTCGTTGTACAGGGGAAGCGACGGCATGTCGTTCCACAGGATGTTCTCGCCCTCGGTGACCAACGCCAGGATGCGCTCGGGATCGTCGGTCACCGCCAACTGATCGACGATGGCATCGATTCTGCCGTTGCTGTATCCGCCGACGTTCGTACCGATGCCCGTCCGCAACGAATACCGTGCGGTCACCGCGGCAGCCGAACCCGACGGTCCGGGAAGCGATCCGCTGCTACCGAGGACGGCGTCGACCGCCCCCCGCCCGCAGTGCGGACGGTGTGAAGTCCGGTGAGCTCGCGTCCTCGACGGTGATGCCCGCGGCAGCACAATCGGCAGCCATTCGGCTCACCACCTGAGCGCGGCGTGCGTCCGGCCCCCGGTAGCCGACACGAACGGTCAGAGCGTCCTCGCCCGCCGCCTCAAGTTCTCGGCTCGCCTGGTCGAGGTCCGAGCGCTGGTACCGATCGCCCACCACCGTTGCGACCGACGGGTACTCGAGCGTGTCGGGCTGGACGAGACGAGAGTCGACGACGCCCGAGCCCAGACCCGCCGCTGCCGCCTCGGAACCGGGATGACCCAGTGTGTCGAACAGATCCGATCTCGGGATGCACGCGGCCACTGCTCGACGTGCACTCGCGTCGGCCAGCACCCCCTGGGTTGCGAACGTCAACTGCTCGACGCCTCGCGACGGTTCCTCGGTGGTCGTGAATCCCTCGGTGGGCCCGAGATCGACGGCACCGGCACCGTGGTCGACCACGTCCAGCGATCCGTCCGCAGACTTCGCGGCCAGGTCCGTGCCTTTGGGCCAGACGACAACTTGCCCGGTCTCGGGTGGGATTCCCCACCAGGCGTCGTTCGCGACGAGCACGAGACCGTCCTCGGCGGTGTACGACTCGATGCGGTACGGACCGGCCGAGGGCAGCAGTGAAAGGTCGATCGAGCCCGGCGTCAGGTCCATCCGGTGTTCCAGAAGTCGGCGATGCGGCTCACCGCATCGTCGTCCTCGGCCAGGATGGGATCGACGACGTTCGGCACGCCCGCTGCCCGAGCCGCGACATGTGCCGGTAGCAGGTCGGTGGCTCCGAACAGGGCACGCCAGTTCTGGTAGCTGCGGCCGGACGCGAAGACGACCGTGGCTTCCTTGGCCCCCCGGAACGCAATCGATGCGCTGGATGTCGGAATACCCGGCCGTCGAGGCCGCGTCGAACAGGGGGCGGTCGGTGGCGAATCTTCCGCTGTTCGCCGCCCAGGCCAACACCAGGTCATCGCAGGCCATCGGCGCACCGTCCGAGTACGTCGCGGCGGGGGCGATGGAGTACTGCACGGTCAGAGTGTCGCCGGGAACGACGGACACGGTTCCGATGTCGTTGTCCGACAATGCGTCTCCCTCGGTCCGAGGTAGCTGAAGCCCACCTGCACCCGAGTGAAGGCCTGCCGGGCTCCCGACGCCGCGCCGTCGACGGTTCTCGCGTTGTAGGTGTTCACCACGTTGTCGAACGAGTAACCGATCGAGGGCACCTTGTCCTCGGGCGACGAACACGCGGTGATGGACACCGCGCCGACACTCGCTGCCACCAGTGCCGCGCTCCACCTGCGTTTCACGTGCACTCTCCGTCCCTGTCGAGGGTGGTTCTACCGACGTTTCTTGTTCCGCTTACCGGTGGGGCGGTTGCCCGGCTGCGGAGCCGACGCCTTCGGGGCGGCCACGCCGACAGCTACCGGCTCCGGAGCCAGACCGGCTGCGCGAGCTGCTGCTTCGGCGCGCTTGGCGTGGACCTTGCGCGTGTGAGCTGCGACAGGGCCCCACTTCTCCTTGAGCGTCACCAGCAACGGAGTGGCGAAGAAGATCGACGAGTAGGCACCGACGATCATGCCCACCAGCTGCACCAGCGCCAGATCCTTCAGCGTGCCTACTCCCAGCAACCAGACCGCCACGACCATCAACGCAAGCACCGGCAGCACACCGATCACGGTCGTGTTGATCGAGCGCATCAGGGTCTGGTTGACGGCCAGGTTGGCCTGCTCCGCGAACGTCTTGCGATGCAGGTTGAGTATGCCGCGGGTGTTCTCCTCGACCTTGTCGAACACCACCACCGAGTCGTACAGGGAGAAACCGAGAATCGTCAGCAGACCGATCACCGTCGCCGGAGTCACCTCGAACCCGACGAGTGAGTACACGCCCGCGGTCACCAGGAGGTCGAAGGCCAGGGCGGCCAGGGATGCCAAGGCCATGTCCCGTTCGTATCGAACGGCGATGTAGATGCTGACGACGACCAGGAAGACCGCGAGCGCGATCAGCGCTTTCTGGGTGATCTGGCTTCCCCAGGTCTCACTGACGTCGGACACACTGATGGCGTTGGGTGTGGCGGTGCCCGAGTTGTTCTGCGGCTGGAATGTCTCGAACAGTGCCTGACGCAGGCTGTCCACTTCGGCGGGGTCGAGTGCCTCGGAGCGGATCTGCACCGTTGCCGCTGCCCCGGATCCGACGGTCTGCACCGACACCGGTGCCATCCCGAGCGAGTCGTTGTAGACGGTCTCGACCTGCTCGGTGGAGATGTTGTCGGCGGCGGGCAGCGCGATGCGTGTTCCGCCCTCGAAGTCGATGCCGAGGGTGAAGCCACGCACCAGGAAGCTCAGCAGGCACACCAGCACGATGACGCCGGTGAGGATGTAGTAGAACCGGCGACGACCGATGATGTCGAAGGCACCGGTGCCGGTGTACAGCCGGGACAGCCAGCTGTGCTTGGGCTGGGTGGATTGATCGACTCCCGAATCGTCGAGGGGCGATTGGGTCGACGTGGTCGTGTCCGACATGTCATGCCTCCTTCGACGGCGCACTGCCGGTCTTCACGGCGAGAGCCTTGTTGGCCGCGCGCTTGCGCTCCGCAGCGATCTGCTGGACGGCACCGAGCCCGTTGACGGACGGCTTGGACCAGAACTTGGATTTCGACGCGAGGTACACCAGCGGCCAGGTCACCAGCACCACGACGATGATGTCCAGGATCGTCGTCAGACCGAGGGTGAACGCGAAGCCGCGGACCTGACCGATGGCCAGCACGTAGAGCACCGCGGCCGCGATGAAGCTGACCGCGTTGCCCGACAGGATCGTCTTGCGTGCGCGTGCCCAACCGCGAGGAACCGCCGACCGGAAGCTGCGGCCCTCCCGGATCTCGTCCTTGATGCGCTCGAAGAACACGACGAACGAGTCCGCGGTCATACCGATACCGATGATCAGTCCGGCGATGCCGGCGAGGTCGAGGGTGAAGCTGATCCATCTGCCCAGCAGAACGATGATTCCGTAGACGACCAGACCGGCCAGTACCAACGACAGCGCCGTGAGCAGGCCGAGGGCGCGGTAGTAGAGCAGGCAGTACACCAGCACGAGCGCCAGACCGATGGCACCGGCGATCAGGCCGGCGTCGAGCGAGGCCAATCCCAGCGTTGCCGAGACCGTTTCGGCCTCCGAGGACACGAAGGACAGCGGCAGGGAGCCGTACTTGAGGGTGTTGGCGAGCTCGGACGCGGTCTGGTTGTTGAAGTTGCCGGTGATCGAGGTGGCGCTACCCGCGGGCGTGGCCCCCTGGATGACCGGCGCGCTGATCACCTTCGAGTCCAGCACGAACGCAGCCTGCTTCTGCAGATTGGCCGCGGTGAACTGAGCCCAGGTGTTCGAGCCGTCCGTGTCGAAGGTCAGGCTCACCTGGAACTGGGCCTGCTGACTGTCGAATCCGGAGGTCGCGTCGGAGATCTGCTGGCCGTCGATGATCGTGGGACCCAGCAGGTAGACGGCTGTTCCGTCGGTCGAGCACGCCACGAGGGGCAGCGCCGGATCGTCGTTGCCGGCGAGCGGGTCGGCGGCGTTGCAGTCGAGGGACTGCATGGCCAGCTGTTGGATCTGCGGATCCTCGCTCTGCCGGAGTGCTCTGGCGTCGGAGATCTCCTGGGCCGCACGTTCTGCGTCGGACAGCGACGCATCGGTGGCGGGGTCGTCGGCCGCCGGTGCGTCGGTAGCAGGCGCATCGGTGGCAGGTGCATCCGTGGCGGGAGCGGGACTCGGATCGACCGTCGTCGGATCCTGCGCCGGGAACACACGGTTCTGCGGGGTGGCCGGGTCTGCGGGCGCAGCCGGGTCCGCAGAGGCGG
>NZ_BAOX01000083.1:0-17243 GCF_000813105.1 Rhodococcus sp. BS-15
AATATCTGAAACAACACACGTTTCAGGTTGTACCCACAATTGAATGAACCAACATCGTTCACCGAACCCACCGACACGTGGTCATCGGAGACGACCGTTGTGTTCCGTGTGTAACTGTTTCGCAGAGTTACGGCGGCCATAGCGGAGGGGAAACGCCCGGTCCCATTCCGAACCCGGAAGCTAAGCCCTCCAGCGCCGATGGTACTGCACTCGACAGGGTGTGGGAGAGTAGGACACCGCCGAACACAACATCCCAGAACACCCCCCGACCACCAGGTCAGGGGGTGTTCTGCATTTCGAAACCACACCACACCCACACCACCCTCTCGCGGACGAACGCGCACGCATCCGCCATCCGCGCGCGCACAATCGCACCCCGACCACTCACCAATCCCCGCGCACCTGACGAACGCGCGCGCACTTGCCATCCGGCGAGGCTGCCGCGCATCATGCCTCCGGCCAGTCTTCGTGGGCTCCCACGAGATTCTGTGGCACAGTCGACGGCGATGAAACTCGCCGTCGATCAGCTCCGCGTCAGCAGAATTTTGCTCGATTTCGATCTGAGCATCGAATTCGACAACGGTGCCAGCATTGCCTTCAGTGAGGTGACGGTGGATGGCCTCATCGTCGACGAGGACAACCAGTTCGAGGGTCTACGCGCATTCGCGACACTGCACGGTCTTGTATGCGACGACGCAGACTACGACGAATTCGGTGTTCTCCGTCTGACGTTCGAGGGCCGGCAGAGAGTGGTGGCCAGTCCGCGAGACGAAGTCGAATCCTGGGAGTACACCGCCGCGGACGGCTCGACTGTGTTGTGCGGACCGGAAGGGGCCGTGGAGTCGTGGCCTGCACCCGAGCACCCGAAGCCGGTAGTCCCGACCGTCGAGAGGCTTCCTTCCATCGGTGCCACCGTGGTCCGGCTCTCGACTGGCGACGACCCTGCCGTCGAATTCTCGGACAGCACGAAGTTGTTGTTCGACCTTGCCCTCGACGCCGGGTACCTCGTATTGCGGGAAAGTGTGACGTCGAGCTCCATGTCCGACAGTGCTGCTGCAACACCAGGAGATTGGGTTGTCGAACTGTCCTCGGGCCACGTGATCTTCTACCGACCGCGCACTGTGTAGGGCCTACCGAACTGGGTCTCCACACCGGGGGAGTACAGCACCGAGTCCGGGGGCCGGGTACTGACATCGGGTAGGCCTGCAGCTGCCACGAGCTCGTCGGAGCAGTGGGTGAGTTCTGCGTCGACCAGCGGCCAGTGCCGGTGCACATTCGGGACGTACAGCAGGCGTCCGGCCAGTGAGGTGTGTAATCCCCAACGCGCGGTGAGGAACACAGCGAGCGGATCCTCGGACATGTCGCGTGACCCTCTGACGACGCCGAAGTCCGTGGTTGCGCCGCGGTGCGGTGGCGCGAGTCGTCGGCTGCGGTAGCCGATCGTTCGACTGTCGTCGTCGATGTCGATCGATGACCAGCGGTACGGAATGCGAGCGGCATTGGTGCCCACCACGACTGCGAGTCTGGTTGCTTCCAGGGAGCGGAACACGACGCCGCGTCGCCCCTCCGCGTCGACCGAGTACAGGCGCACGTTGATCTCACCGAACGTGCCGAAGTACGGAACGGGGTGACGGTAGCCGAGGCCGGCTCCGACCATGTGGAAGCTGATCAACCCGACCCACGACGAGCCGTCGAATTCGTCGGGTACGCACCCGCGGGGCAACAGCGGTGCGACAGCCGAACTCGGAACCCGCCAATGCAGAAAGACCAGCCGTTCCCATCGCTGATCCATCACGATCGGACGAGGCAGCAGCGGTGGCCGCGGCCAGAGGCGTCGGGCATCGTCTCGATTCATGATTCGAGCGTAGGCGCGAGGCGTCAGGAGGCGGTGAATCGGGCGTGCACACTCGCGGAGATCGTGATGTTCTCCGGCTTGAGTGCAAACCCTGCCGGCGCTGATGTCGCTGCGAACATTCGCGCCGAGGATTCGACGCCACTGTGCTCGGCGACCCCTGGCAGCAGACCGGGATCGGCCACCGCGACAGCGTGCACGCCCGATCGTCCAAGGCTCGACGCGTAGGCCTCGGCCTTGGAGACCGCGTCGCGCACTGCGAGTTCCCGGACCGCGAGGGTGCGAGCAATCCTGCTGGATTCGGTGAGGTCCCAGTCGAAATTGTCGATCGACACTCCCTCGAGTGCGGAGGCTGCGTAGACGAACGCATCCACCAGATCGAGTTGGCTGAACTGCACCTCCACTGACGCCTCGGCTTGATAGACGTACGGCAGTTGTTCTCCGTCGTGATTGAACGGGCGTTGCCGCGAGTGGCGCACCTGGTCCACCGACCACCGATCGATGGGTCCCCCGGCGCTGTTGTAGAGCGGCTCGACCAGTCTCGTGAGCTCTCGGACGAGTTGCTGAGCCGGCTCGGATGCAGACTCTGCAGTGCGACCGTCGGTGCGAACAGTCAGCGCGAGCGTGCACTGTTCGGGCGGGTAAGTGGCTGCGCCGTGACCGACGACGGTGATGTCGAGTGCTTCGGGCTCATGACATTCAGTGTTGCATCCGGGTCCGGCGGTTTCACAGAACCTCGACAGTGCTGGCCGACGCGTCGAGGGAGGAGGACAATCGCGAACATGCTTCCCGTTCTCGATCTCGGTCAGGCCGACGACAACCCCCGTCCGTTCCAGCTGTCCCTGCGCGAAGCAGCTCACCGGTCCGGCTTCTTCTATCTCGTCGGACACGGGATCGAGACCGAACGAATGCACGAGATGCTGCGTCTCGCGCGTGAGTTCTTCGCCGTGCCGGACCACGTCAAGGACGAAATCAGTCAGCTGAAGAGCCCGCACTTCCGCGGCTACTCGCGGGTGGGCGGCGAGCTGACCAACGGCCGAGTGGATTGGCGGGAGCAGGTCGACATCGGTTCCGAACGCCCTGCGATCGACGGAGCGGTGGGGTACTGGAACCTTCAGGGCCCCAATCTGTGGCCCTCGCAGCCAGCAGGATTCAGGGAGACGTTCGAGCAGTGGGAACGCACGGTGTCGGGTCTCGGGCTGAGGCTGCTCCGACACTGGGCGCAGTCACTGGGTGCGCCCGCGAACGTGTTCGACGATGCTTTCGCTACCGCGCCCGCGACGCTGATGAAGGTCGTGCGTTACCCGGGCACTCCCGATCACTCGCAGGGCGTCGGTGCGCACAAGGACTCCGGGGTGTTGACGCTGCTTCTCGTCGAGCCGGACTCGACCGGGCTGCAGGTGGAGACGACTGCCGATACGTGGATCGACGTACCGCCGCTGGACGGGGCCTTCATCGTCAACATCGGTGAACTGTTGGAAGTTGCGACCGGCGGTTATCTACGGGCGACGCGGCATCGGGTGGTCGCGCCAGGGCCCGACAACGACCGGATATCGGTGCCACACTTTCTGAGTCCAGCTCTCGATGCGCTCGTCCCGGTGATCGAACTGCCGGCCGAGTTGGCCCGGCAGTCCCGGGGAGTCGAGAACGATCCCGCCAATCCCATCTACAGCACCTACGGCGAGAACGCGTGGAAGTCCCGAACGCGAGCACACCCCGACGTGGCGCAGTTGCACCACGGCATCGCTGCGGCCGGTCGGCAGTCCGCCTACTGATTCCGAGTGCGGCCCCGACGTGATGCGCGGAAATGCGCCCATGCCCCCGTGCACCACAGCGCCCACACGATCAGCAGTGGCTGGAACAGCAAGCGGATTCCTCGGGCCGTATCGGTGTCCAGGCCGAACGCGTCGGTGTGTGTGACGAACTGCGAAATGTTGCCGGGGAAGACCGCGACGAAGAACGCCGCGACCACCCAACCGACGAGTGGCGCGCGAGCGGTCCAGAACAGCAGTGCCAAGCCGAGCGCGATCTCCACGACGCCCGATGCCAGCACGACGAAGTCGGTACTGATCGGGACCCAGGTCGGCACCTGGGCGGCGAAGGTGCTCCTCGCCCAGAAGAGATGACTGAGGCCGGCGAAGACGAGGAACGCCCCCAACACGACCCGCCCGATAGTGCGAGAAATCGATTTCGTCATGGCGTCATCAGACACCACGGGCACACTGAACACCATGACCGGGAGCGCTTCGACCGACTTCGCTCGTCGCCGATGGGTACTGCACGTCGACCTCGATCAGTTCATCGCCGCCGTGGAAGTGCTCCGCAATCCGGATCTGGCGGGCAAAGCGGTAGTGGTCGGCGGTAGGGGAGACCCGACCGAGCGCGGGGTGGTGTCGACGGCCTCGTACGAGGCGCGTGCGAAGGGCGTCGGATCCGGAATGCCACTGCGCGTCGCCGCAAAGAAGATTCCCGACGCCATCTTCCTCCCCGTGGACAAGCCGGCGTACGACGAGGCGTCGGTGCTCGTGATGGACACTCTGCGGACGTTGGGATTCGTCGTCGAGGTGATCGGTTGGGACGAGGCATTTCTCGGTGTGGAGACCGATGACCCCGAGGGCGTGGCGAAGACAGTGCACGACGCGGTCTTCGACGCGACGGGGCTGCATTGCTCGGTGGGCATCGGGGACAACAAGTTACGAGCCAAGATCGCCACCGACTTCGACAAGCCGCAGGGTATCTACCGGCTGACGCAGGACAACTGGTTCGAGGTGATGGGCGATCTCAGTACCGATGCGCTGTGGGGGATCGGCAAGAAGATCTCGAAGAGGCTGACCGCCCTCGGCATCTCGACAGTCCGAGAACTGGCCGATGCCGAGGACGCGGACCTCGCCGCCGCGTTCGGACCGAAGATCGGTCCGTGGCTCGGTACGAAAGGGCGAGGCGTCGATCTCGCACCGGTGACGTCCGAGCCGTGGGTCGCACGGTCGCACAGCCGCGAGGTCACGTTCCAGAGCAACGTCGCCGATTGGGCGATCATCCGAGACGAAGTCGCGGCTTTGACGTCGACGGTGTTGGCCGACATCGAAGCGAGAACCGACCCGCCGTTCGGGCTGCACTGAAGATCCGCTACGCGCCGTTCGAGACGCATACCGTCAGCGCACCGATCGTCGGCGCGCCCACCTTCGACCCGGAAATCCTGACCTCCGCTGCAGTGGCCCTCGTCGACCGCCTCGACCACACGAGAGAGGTTCGACTGATCGGCGTCCGGCTGGAAATGACTCCGCCGCAACCTCTCTGACTACTTGCGGCCCGCCGCCCAGCGAAGTCCCCAACCGTACTTCTTGTCGAGGTCGGCCTGGCTGCCCTGGATGTACTCGACCTCGCGGGTGACGGTGATCCCCGCAGAGGTGTTCTCCAACAATGCGATCGAGCAGATTCGCGCGGAGTTCTCGGCCGAGTCGAGGCGTACCTCCACCTGCGGTCCGCTGGTGGGGTACAGCGTCACCACCCCGTCCACGGCGGCCCAGTTCGGTGCGCCGTCGTAGATCATCGCGAAGATCAGGATGCGGGCGAACTTCTCGGGATGGGCGAGGTTGATGTGCATGTTCTCGCCGCCGCTGACCGAACCGGAGCGGTCGTCGCCGTCGAGCGCGATGAACGGGGCGTCCTGCAGCGAGCCGAAGCTGTTGCCGAGTGCCTGGACGACGCCCTTGGAACCGTCACGCAGTTCGTAGAGGCAGCCGAGGTCGAGGTCTACACCGCCGGAGCCGTACGACGCCGCAGCCAACTTGGCCAGGAAGCCCTTCTTCTTCGGCTGCGCCGCGGGTGCGCCGGTCGACCAGTTCAGGTTGACCCGCATCGAACCCTGCTTCTCGCCGGACTTGGTGAGGCTGATCGTCGGTGACGCCTTGGACAGCGTGACTTTGCTCAGACTGACGGGAGCTCCAGGTTGCTGCGATGGGTTCTGCCCCGTCGAGGGCTTGCGGGTGTAGTCGATGGCCATAGTGGAGCCTTCCGGAACAGTCGGTGACCGGATCGGGTGTCCGGTTTGGGCGGTCCGTCGAGAATAACCGCACGTCCGACGGTCCCGGTGTTCGCACCGACCTCGAGCTTCATCGCGACAGCGATCTACGGCCGAGGCACGTTGCGCAGATTCGACTTGGCCATCCGAACCGCTTCGCCGACACCGCCGTTGAGCACCACCTTGCTCATCGCGAGTGCGAATCCCTTGATCTGCTCCCCGGTTATGGTCGGTGGGACGGACAGCGCGAGCGGATCGGTGATCAGCTGAACCAGCGCGGGACCGTCGACGGCGAACGCGGTCTCGAGTGCGCCGCGGATGTCCTCGGGCCGATCGACGCGTTGTGCGTGGATACCCGCAGCTGCGGCGATACCGGTGTAGTCGACCTGCGGTACGTCGACTCCGAAGTCGGGCAGACCGTCGACGAGCATCTCGGCTTTGACCATGCCCAGTGTGGAGTTGTCGAACAGCACGATCTTGACGGGCAGCTTGTACATCGCGACTGTGAGGAGTTCGGAGAGCAGCATCGAGAATCCGCCGTCGCCAGAGATCGAGACGACCTGGCGGCCCGGATTGGCGAACTGCGCTCCGATGGCGTGCGGCAGGGCATTGGCCATCGAACCGTGCAGCATCGACGCGACGAACGCCCTTCTGCCGGTGGGGTTGATGTAGCGCGCGGTCCACACGTTGCACATGCCGGTGTCGGTGGTGAACACGGCGTCGTCGGCGGCGAGGTCGTCGAGCACCGACGCGGCGTACTCGGGATGGATGGGGACCAGCTTCTCGGCGTTGCGGGTGTACGCGCCGACGGTCTTGCCCATCAGGTCGTTGTGCTTGTCCACCCACTTCTCCACGTAGCGGCGATCGGTCTTGCGAGTGACCAACGGCTGCAGGGCATTCAGCGTCGCGAGGACATCACCGTGAATCGGGTACTGCACCGAGGTTCGACGCCCCAGCTTCGTCGGATCGATGTCGATCTGTGCAGTCGTAACGTCCTCCGGCAGAAACTGCTGGTAAGGAAAATCGGTGCCGAGCAGGATGAGCAGATCCGCGTCGTGAATCCCGGCATGGGCCGCACCGTATCCCAGCAACCCTGTCATCCCCACGTCGTACGGGTTGTCGTACTGGATGAACTCCTTGCCGCGCAACGAATGTCCGACGGGAGCGCCGATGGTGTCGGCGAACGCGACCACCTCGTCGTGGGCACCCTTGACTCCGTAGCCGGCGAAGATGGCAACCTTCTCGGCGTTGTTGATGGCGTCGGCCAGCTTCTGGATGTCCGCCGCAGGCGGTGTCACGATCGGTGTGGACGGAATGGCGATCGGATCCATCGTGCCGGCGGCCGACAGCTCGGCGATGTCGCCGGGAAGCGTCAACACGGACACTCCGCCGCCGGTGACGGCTGCGTTGATCGCTGCTCGGAACACCCGGGGAGCCTGCTCGGCGGTGGAGACGAATTCGTTGTAGAGCGAGCATTCACCGAAGAGGCGGTCGGGGTGCGTCTCCTGGAAGTAGCCCGAGCCGATCTCGCTGCTGGGAATGTGCGACGCGATCGCCAGAACCGGTGCGCCGGAACGATGTGCGTCGTACAGGCCGTTGATCAGGTGCAGGTTTCCGGGTCCACACGAGCCCGCGCAGACGGCGAGTGCGCCGGTGGTCTGCGCGTCGGCCGACGCAGCGAAGGCCGCGGCTTCCTCGTGCCGGACGTGAATCCAGTCGATGCCGCCCTTGGCCGATCCGCCGGTGCGACGCACTGCGTCGACCACCGGATTGAGACTGTCGCCGACGATGCCGTAGATGCGCTGTACGCCGGCGTCGACGAGTCCTCGAACGAGTTGATCGGCCACTGTGGTCGGCATTGATTCTCCTCAAAATTCGGTGACGCACCGATGTGCCTCGGCCGCGTCTTCTCGACGCCTTCCCTGCGTGGAGGGCCTGTCAAACATCCTGGGTACGCGGAGGCAGCCCGTCAAGGGGAAAGCGCTGGTCGAGCATTGTGGCGATCTGCGTCACGTCGCGATGTTCCCTGAAGTGCTCGTGCCCGTTCCCGTCAAATTGAACAGGCTCTGTACAGGTTCACTTTTGGGATGTACGGTACTGACATGACCGAGCCCGCTATGACTCAGCGCACATCGGAGCGTGCGCGGCACAAGCGCCATCAGGTGCTCGCCTCACTCAAGAACACCATCGAGTCCGGCGACATCCCCTCGGGTTCGTTCCTGCCAGGAGAGAACGAACTGGCCCGCGAGTTCTCGGTCAGTCGTGGAACCATTCGCTCTGCACTCAGTGAGTTGGAAGATCAGAAGCTCATCGAGAAGCGCAGCGGCATAGGATCGCTCGTCACCTTCGATGGCCATCAGATCGAGACCGCCGACGGATGGGCACGGGCGCTGTCGTCTGCGGGCGTCGAGATGCACACCAGTACTCTCCGGGTCGAGCGCATCGTCGATCCCGAGTTGGCAGCCGAGGCCGGTACTTCCACACTGAACTTCGTTGCCGTCGACCGAGTGCGGCACGTGGTCGACGGGCGTCCGGTGTCGTTGGAGCGCAGCCGTATCCCAGCACTCGGACCGCTCGCGGACCTGCCCGAGAACGGATTGGTGGGCGACTCGCTGACGGCAACCTTGAGGTCCGCGGGGCTCGTGGCTGCCAGTGGCGAGCAATGGGTCTCGGTGGTTCCTGTCGACGCGGCCGATGCAGCCGTTCTCGAAGTGCCGGTGAGCACCCCTTACCTGCACAGCATTCGTGTCAGTAGAGACGCGTCGGGTCGGTTCGTGGAGAAAGTCGTCAGTCTGCTTGCACCCGACCGCTTTCGGCTCCATCTCTCTTTCAATTCCTGAACGATCACCCCACTCTCGGCAAGGACTGTTTCGATGTCTGCTTCACGCGATCGCGCCCTCGGGGCCTTCTACGGTCTGGCGTTGGGCGATGCGCTGGGAATGCCGACACAATCGATGTGCCGCAGGGACATTGCCGAGGACTACGGCCAGTTGCGCGGATTCGTCGACGCCGGCCCGCGCCAGTTCATCGCTCACGGAATGTCTGCCGGTTCGATCACCGACGATACCGAGCAAGCGATCATGTTGGCGCAGTTGATCATCGACGGTGCCGGTGTCGTAGACCCGACCGCGTTCGCGCACGCCCTGATTGCCTGGGAAGCGCGAATGAAGGCACGTGGATCGCTCGACCTCCTCGGTCCGTCGACCAAGCGCGCCGTCGAACGTATTCTCGACGGAGCGGATCCGACCGAAGCCGGTAGATTCGGCAGCACGAACGGCGCGGCCATGCGCATCACCCCTGCGGCAATTGCAGCCTCGCTGGACGGCGGCATGAGCTCGTTCGTCGACGCGATCTACCGATGCAGCTTCGTCACTCACAATACTTCCCTCGGAATAGGTTCTGCCGCAGCGGTTGCCGGCGCGATCAGTGCCGGCATCGCGGGCGCGGACCTACCCGAAGCAGTCGACATCGGTGTTGCTGCTGCGGCCGAGGGCACCACCCGCGGATACTGGGTTGCCGGTGGAGACATCGCGACCCGAATCGAGTGGGCGGTCCAGTTGGTCGGTACCACCACCGACGAACACATCACGGACACGGTCGCCGACATCGTCGGCACGTCCGTTGCGTCACAGGAATCAGTGGTAGCGGCCTTTGCTCTGGCCGTTGCGTACGACGACCCGTGGGACGTCGTACTGGCAGCCGCCACCATCGGCGGCGACACCGACACCATCGCAGCGATAGCAGGTGCTGTCCGCGGTGCCGTCGGTGGCCTGGCAGCGTGGCCCGGCGAAGCGATTCGAACGGTCATCGACGTCAACTCGCTCGATCTCGAGCCCCTCGTCGACCGGCTGCTCGCTCTCCGTAATACGAACTGACACAGTTCGACTCACTCTTGGAGCACAACCATGACCCCTTCCTCCTCCGTCTCGGAAACTACAGCTGACGCACTGTCGCTGGAGACTCGCGGCATCGAGCCTGTCCCGGACAACGAGCGCAACGGTAATCCGCTACAACTGTTCTGGGTGTGGTTCGCCGCGAACATTTCCATCCTGGGTCTCCCGCTCGGCGCCACTCTCGTGGTCTTCACCGGGCTGAACATCTGGCAGGCGCTGATCGTGGCGCTGATCGGTGCCGCCGGATCCTTCGCCATCGTCGGCATCGTCTCGATCGCAGGTAAACGCGGTGGTGCCCCCAGTCTCACACTGTCGCGGGCCACATTCGGGGTCCGAGGCAACATCGGACCCACATTGGTGTCGTTGATGTCGCGGCTCGGTTGGGAAACCGTCAACACCACCACCGCAGCATTCGTGCTGCTGTCGATCTTCACTCTGGTCTTCGGTGGATCCGGTGCCGCGAAAGATCACCCTGTCGTGACGATCGTGTCCATCGTCGTCTTCATCGTGCTCACGCTCGTCGTCAGCGGGCTGGGACACTCGGCGATACTCGTCATCCAGCGCTGGTCGACGTGGGTTTTCGGTGCCCTGAACATCTTCGTTGCAGTCTTCTTGATCGCCACCGTCGACTGGACCGCTGTGACGAGTACCCCGGCCGGATCGATCAGCGCGATGGTCATCGGTATCGGAACCATCGCCGCCGGAACAGGTATCGGCTGGGCCAACGCCGGAGCCGACATGTCGCGCTATCAGCGCAAGAGCGTCGGAGCCGGTTCGTTGGTGCTGTCCAGTGCGGCGGGTGCCGGTATTCCGCTCGTACTGCTGATCGGACTCGGCGCACTGCTCTCGGCCGGCGACAACAGCCTCGCTTCGGCGTCGGATCCGGTCGCAGCGATCCGGGAGATTCTGCCGGCCTGGATGGCCGTTCCGTACCTGATCACCGCATTCGGCGGATTGCTTCTGTCCAATCATCTTTCGGTCTACTCGGCCAGTCTGACCACGTTGACACTCGGCTTCCGGATCAAGCGGGTCTACGCGGTCGCAGTCGACGTGTTCGTCACGTTCGTCGGTGCGATCTACTTCATGCTGATCTCCGACGGTTTCTACGGCCCGTTCATCACGTTCATCTCGGTTCTCGCGGTTCCGCTCACGGCATGGCTCGGGGTGTTCATGTCCGACATGATCAAGCGCAAGACCTACGACGCGGCATCGATCATGAACATCGGGAACACCAGCCGCTATTGGTATTCCGGCGGAGTCAACTGGTACGCGTTCGTGAGCTGGGCAGCGGGCATCGTCGTCGGGTTCCTGTTCACAGCCATCGCCGTGGACGGCGACGTCATCTACACCGGGCCGTTGTCGGGCAGCTGGATCGGTGACAACGGTCTCGGCTGGGTCGCGTCGTTCGTGGTCGCCGCCGGTCTGTACCTCGCCACCGGGGGAGCGCGCCGCACCGAGACCGTAGCGCGGTGAGTCCACGGCTGATCCACACCGGCCAAGTCATCGTCGACGTCGTGATGGCCGTCCCCGAGGTCCCGACTCCGGGCGGAGACGTCGTGGCAACGTCACTGAACGAGACTGCTGGAGGCGGCCTCAACGTCATGGTGGCTGCGATTCGCGATGACCTTCCCGTCGTCTTCGCCGGTAGGTTCGGTTCGGGTCACTACGGCTCGATCGTCCGAGACGCGCTCGCCGTCAGCGGGGCCCACGTGGTCAATGGTCAACCACTGCAGAAGGATTCGGGGTTCTGCATCGCCCTGGTCGACGCGAATGCCGAGCGAACATTTGTGACGTACCCGGGAGCCGAGGCCGAATTGAGCGTTGCGGACCTGGACGCAACCGGAGTTCGAGGCGGTGATCTGGTGTACGTCACCGGCTACGGACTGGCACACGAGAGCAACGCTGCGGCACTGACGAACTGGCTTCCGACGCTGCCGGACGAAGTCGTGGTCTTGTTCGATCCGTCTCCGCTGATCGAGACTCTGGACCGATGCGTCGTGGACGCCGTACTCGCTCGGGCCGACATCGTGAGTGTCAATCTGCGCGAGGGTGCGCTCATGACGGGTGCGGTCGACATCGATTCCATCGCGATCGGATTGGCCGAGCGGGTGCGCTCTGGGGCATCGGTGGTACTGCGTACCGGTCCGGAGGGGTGCCGGATCGCGAGCGTCGGACGGCCGTCCCGGTCGGTGCCCGGGTTTGCGGTGAAGGCGGTCGACTCCAACGGTGCAGGCGACGCGCACGCCGGTGTGTTGTTGGCAGGACTGTCGCGCGGACTCGACCTGTACGAGGCGGCATTGCGGGCGAATGCTGCTGCAGCGCTTGCCGTCACCGAACGTGGACCAGCGACGGCCCCGCTTCGATCACGTACCGACGCGTTGGTCGGAGAGTGAGGGGGCAGTTCGCCCCGGAACGGTGGAGTCGCGGACGACCAGTGTCGGTGTGAGTGCCACCGAGGACACCGGTAGTCCGTGGGTGACGGCCAACAGCATTTCGGCTGCGCGTGTGCCGATTTCGCGGTGCGGACTGTGAATTGTCGTCAAAGGCACCGTCAGTTCGCTGCAGATCGAGATGTCGTTGTAGCCGACGACGGCGATGTCGCGTCCCGGCTGCAATTCCGCTTCGCGCAGCACGCCGAGGACTCCGATGGCGCTGAAATCGTTGGTCGCGAAGATCGCCGTCGGAGGTTTCGGCAATGCCCACCATCGGCGTCGTGATCTGCTACGAGGCAGGGTTCCCCGAGACGGTCCGAGACCTCGTCCAGCGAGGAGCCGATGTGATCGCCGTACCGTCGGCCTTCGGACACGTCCGTTTGCACGTGTGGAAGCTGCTCACTCGCTCCCGAGCACTCGAGAACGGCGTCGTCGTCGCGGCCGCCGGACTCACCGGACAGACCGGCGACGGCCCACGGTTCGCGGGCCACAGCGTGATCGTCGGACCGCAGGGGCGCACCATCGTCGAGATGGACGAGAGCGTCGGATCGGTCTCGGCGACAGTGACTCGCCGTGAGTTGCTCGACGCACGCGACGAAGTGCCTTATCTGAAAGACCTTGCCCGCCTGGGCGGAATCACCGACAACGATTCAACCGAGAACCCTCACGAGAGGAACCGAGATGTTCGATCTGCGATCAGCTGATCTCCTGCGCGCGTTCACCCGTCAGCTCGAGCTGTGCAAAGTTCAGCCAGGAGAGCAGGTGGTGATTCTCGCGGAGCCGTCGAGCCGCGGTGATTACGTCTCGGCTGCATTCGGGGCGGCTCAGAGTTTGGGCGCACAGGTACTCTCGGCCACCGTTCCCTGCGGCAGTCCGGCACCGATGCCGAGCACCCACACCGGTGCCGGCCCCGGTCTGGTGTCGGTCATGAACAGTTCGGTCGCTCAGGACATGCTCAAGGGAGCCGATCTCGTGGTCGATCTGACCAGCGAGGGCTTCATCCACGCTCCCATCCAGCAGGAGATCCTGGCCGCCGGAACACGCATCATTTTCGTGTGCGACGCCCCGGACGTGCTCATCAGGAACATGCCGCAGGACGGCGACAAGGAACGGGTGCAGGCAGGCGTCGATCTGATCCGCAACGGTTCGACGATGCGCATCACCAACGAGGCCGGCACCGATCTCACCGTGCAACTGAGCAATTCGCAGCCCGAGTTCCAGGTGGGCTTCGCCGACGACAAGGGACGCTGGGATCACTGGCCGTCGACCATGGTGTTGTGTTGGCCGGAGATCTCCAACGGACAGATCGTGTTGTCCGAGGGCGACATCCTGCTGCCGTTCAAGGAGTACGTCCGCGACAGGACAACACTGACCGTCACCAACGGACACATCGACGAGGTCACCGGCGGTGGCGAGGCGGCTCTGCTCAACATGTTCTTCGCCGACTCCAACGACAAATGGGCGCGCTACCTGTCCCACATGGGTTGGGGATTGATGAAGACCGGAGACTGGTTCGCGGCCGCGATGTACGGCAAGGACGACATCATGGGCATGGACGCCCGAGCCTTCGCCGGCAGCTTCCTGTGGTCCACCGGCCCGCACCCCGTACTCGGCCGAGACTCCTACGCACACCTCGACATCGGAATGCGCGCCTGCACCGTATCCATCGACGGCATCGACGTCGTCACCGAAGGCCGATTGGTGGAGAACTGACATGGCACCGATCGAAGTGGTCGTCGCAGGCGGCGGTCTGGGCGGGCTGACCGCGGCGCTCTCGCTGCGACACAGAGGAATCCAGGTGACGGTACTCGAAGCCGCCGCCGAACTCGGCGAGGTCGGTGCCGGCATCCAGACCGCACCGAACGCGAGCCGCATCCTGATAGCCCTCGGTATGCGCGAGAAGCTCGAAGCGATCAAGACCGAACCGATGGACCAGGTGCGTAGGCGCTGGGAGAACGGCAAGGTCATCGCGCTCACCGCGCTCGGCGAATACTGCAAGAAGACCTTCAACGCGCCGTATTGGCACTACCACCGTGCGGACCTGCACTCCGCCATCCATGCACAGTGCCTCGACCCCGACGGCCCGGGCCCGGTCGTGGTGTTCGAGACCGACGCGAAGGTCGTCGAGGTCGACCGCACCAATCCGATGCGGCCCGTCGCGGTGACCGGAGCAGGACGTCGATACGAATCGGATCTGCTCATCGGAGCCGACGGAATCCGCTCGACGGTACGCGATCTCATCGGCCTGCCCGACACGTTGGTGTTCTCCGGCGAAATGGCCTATCGCGCACTCATTCCGGGTGATCGCATCGTCAAGGACCCGGCGACCCGCTGGCTCGTCGACCGATACCAGAGCACCATCTGGTACGGACCCGACCGACACCTGGTGCACTACATGATCCGAAACGGCGAATACCTCAATGTCGTTGCGCTGGCACCGTGTACCGACGAGGTCCGCGACGGTGGACCACGGCTCGTCGGGCCCGAGGAACTGATGGCGACGTTCCCCGACTGGGACGACCGCGCCCACGCGATGCTGTCCAAGGCCGACGAGAACGTGCTGTGCCAGGCGCTCTACTACCGCAGGCCCGACCCGCGTTGGACCGACGGCCGCGTAGCGCTGCTGGGCGATGCCTGCCACGCCATGCTGCCGTACCAGGCGCAAGGTGCCTCGCAGGCCATGGAAGATGCCGCCGTGCTGGCCGAGGAACTCGCGAAGGTGACCTCGAGCGGAATCGACGACGCGTTGGCGCGCTACGTCTTTCGCCGGGCCCGGCACGCACGGATGGTGCAGGACGCGAGCCTGCAGAACAAGACCTTCTACCACATACCCGATGGACCCGAGCAGCAGAAGCGGGACGCGACACTGGCGTCGTTCGATGGGGAGTCCGACATCTCGTACGACTGGCTGTGGAGCGGTACCCCGCTCGACGACAGCGACGACGAGAAATTCCATTACTCGTTCGTCCGATGACGACCTCGGACCACAACACCGCGCCGGAGGCTGCGATGAAGACTGGTGATCAGGTAGTACAGGAACTCCCCTGGAAATGGGGTGTGCAGGGCAAGATCTTCATCATCGGCGGACTGGGTTACATGTTCGACGCCTGGGACGTGGCGCTGAACGGTTTCTTGACGCCGCTGCTCGGAAGTTACTGGGATCTGTCCCAGGCCGAGCGCGGGCTCGTCGCCACCGGCAACCTGATCGGCATGGCCGTCGGAGCCGTCGTGTGGGGAACGATCGCAGACAGGGTCGGGCGTAAGCGTGCATTCTCGTTGACGCTGTTGATCTTTGCGCTGTTCTCCGTCCTCGGTGCTTTCGCGCCGAACTTCGAGATCTTCATCATCCTGCGGTTCCTCGCAGGGTTCGGCCTCGGCGGCTGCATCCCGGTGGACTACGCGTTGGTCAGCGAATTCTCGCCCCGCCGCATTCGCGGCAAGATTCTGTCCGCGATGGACGTCTGGTGGCCGATCGGTGCCACCATCTGCGGCGTCGTGGCAACACTTCTGGTCCCGATCGACGGTGATGTTCGCTGGCGCTACATGCTGCTGTTCATGGTTCTGCCTGCGCTGCTGCTGTTCTGGGTCCGACGCGGCATCCCGGAGTCACCCATCTACCTCGCCAAGGTCGGGCGAGAAGCCGAGGCCCGCGCCGTCATCGACGACATGGTGACCCGCACCGGATCCGAGGCCGTCGAGTACGTCATCGTCGCCGACACCGCCCCGAAGGGACCGGGCGGCATGAAAGCTGCTCTCACACAGCTCAAGTCGGTCTGGCGCTACAGCCCGCGCATCACCGCCGCGGCCTGGATGCTGTTCGTGTCGATCATGCTGCTCTACTACGCAGCGCTGAGCTGGATGCCATCCATCCTCCGCGCCGAGGGCTACGGTGAGTTCGCAGCCTTCGCCGGTACGACGCTCATGACCGGAGTCGGCATCGTCGGTGTGCTCACCTCGGCGTTCATCGTGGAGATCTTCGGACGCAAATGGGTCATCGGGCTGTCCGGCCCGATTGCGGGTAGTGCGCTGGTCATGTTCGCCGTCATGCTCGACATTCAATCCGCTGCGCTGATCTGGCTCGGCATCTTCGGCTTCGTCATTCAGCTGACCATTCCGGTGCTCTACTGCTACGTCTCGGAGCTGTATCCCACCAATATTCGCGCTTCGGGATTCGGCTACGCGTCCTCGGTGAGCCGGGTGGCCACGGGCTTCGCGCCACTGCTCTTCGGCTCCGTGATGTGGCCGATCCTGGGTCTTCCGTTGACCTTCGGCATCGTCACCGCGTTCGTGTTGTTCGCGGTGATCTGGATGGCGTACTTCGCACCGGAGACCAAGGGACGCGAACTCGACACCCTCGTCGACGAACCCACCGAGGTAGTCGCAGGCGAGGCTCGGGTCTGATGAAGCCCGCACAGTTCGACTACCACCGGGCGCGCGATGTCTCGGGTGCAGTGCGGCTGCTGGCCGAGCTGGGCGAGGACGCGAAGATCATCGCCGGAGGCCAGTCCTTGGTCGCCATGATGAACTTCCGCCTCGCCCGGCCCGGGCACCTGATCGACGTGGGTGGGTTGAACACTCTGCGATACATCCGCCGAGAATCCGACGGCCTGCACATCGGAGCGCTCACCACCCACCACGACGTCGAATCCGGTCACGTGGGAACGGACTTCGCTGTTCTTCGCGACGCCATGCGGTGGGTGGGGCACTACCCGATCCGTACCCGCGGCACCGTCGGGGGCAGCATCGCCCATGCGGACGCCACCGCAGAATGGTGCCTGCTCGCCATCCTGCTCGACGCCCGGATCGTCGTCGAGAGCGTGCGGGGGCGGCGAACCGTCGAGGCGGACGCGTTCTTCTTCGGGTACTACTCCACCGATCTCGCGTTCGACGAGATGATCGTCGAGATCGTGTTCCCGAACCCGGCACCGCACGCAGCAGTGACCGAATATGCCGAGCGACAGGGCGATTTCGCGATCGTGGGTGCAGCGGTGTCCCTCGATCTCGACGGGGTGGCCGTGGTCGGCGGACGCGTCGCCCTCGCGGGA
>NZ_BAOX01000082.1:0-17366 GCF_000813105.1 Rhodococcus sp. BS-15
CACATAAGCACACCACTGCCGCAGGCACTAACCCTTCGGCGACGAGAACGGACTGATGCCTGCGCTGATCGGTGCCGCAAGTGCTGCAACGACGGCTATGGACGCCCAGAACGTCGGTGAGTCCAGCATGAGACCGCCTGCGAGACCACACACGGCGACGACGACGCCGCATCCCACCAGCAGTCCCGACCCGACCGTGACGTGAGCGAGGTGGTCTCGCGTCGGATCACGTCGGGCTCCGAGCCACACCATCGTTCCCGAAGTGACGAAGGCAAGAGGGGCGAAGAAGAAGAGGGAGCTGCCGCCGAGCTTCGACGAGACACTGACGATCAACAGCACGGCTCCGAATGCCACAGGGGCGGCGAGGGGCATCCCGCCGGACCATCGCTCGAACTTGTTTCGGGTGGGAGCTGTCATGGCATTGGTTCCTTTCCTGGGGAGAAGGGCATGTCAGAGTAGGTACTCCGCGAATATTCCGCCGCCGCAGGACAATGCCGCGATCAGGCCGACTCGCCTCAGGACGAACTTGGCAGCCTTGTCCCACGAGTTCACTTGGCTTTCGATCGCCTCCCAAGCACCGACTGCGCCGAAGAAGTCGATTCCGAGGCAGGCACCGACTACTCGCTTGATTTCATCGGTGACTCCACGCGCCTGAGGTCCCGTGGGAGTCGGCTGCCTGTCGAGGACGTTGCCGGTCTCGTCGACGATCGTCACAGTCGCATCATCGCTGATCTGAAAGCCGGCTGTGCCGGCGGGGAGTGGATTGCGGCCCTGTTCTGCCAGCGAAGCATTGAGCGAGGCAACTTCTTCTGCGCTCACGGGGACGAATTCCTCGACGGTGGAGGACACCGCGGGTGGCGCGGGTTGAGCAAGAGCAACAGCGGCCCCGCTCATCGACGTCACGGCGATCATCGAGCCGGCGATCAGGGCGATGGAGGCGGTGCGAGTCCGAGCTGAAATGCGGTTCATGATGTCTCCCGTTCGTGAGTATGGGGCGATTCGGCGACGTGATGCCGGCTGTCGTTCGGACCGAGCCGGGTGCAGTGCCACAACGGATCTGGGCCGGTTGCGTACTCGATGGGATCGGCCTGGAACGAGAGCGCACGCTCGTCCGGCGATCTGCAGTTGTGCGGACCATCCCGAGAGAGACAAGGTAGGTCGCGGGTTACGCCTCGTTGACCGAGTCTTTGCGTAACACACCGAACTTTAAACCCGTTGGTGCCGAAGCGCCAGCGCTGCGCGCGATCAGATGCAGGCCTCGGTCACCGTCACCAGCGCGAGCCGAGGTTCTGTATCGTCAGGGAGCATCGGCAGAGCACAAGCGGTCACCGTGTGCGTGGTGTAGCCGCCGTCTCGGTCTCTGAATCGGACGGTAATGCTCGGTTCGTCTCCTGCTCCGCCGGCCCGGGACACTGATTTCGCGAGTGTTTCGACTGCTCCGTCGTCGTCCGGGTGCACTCGCGGTCGCGGGTCGGTCGGGTCGAGATTCCAGGCGATGGACGGCGGCGGCGGCCCGTGCCAGTACAAGGTTTCCAGCGTGCACAGATCGACTATTGCGGTGTGGTGTCGTGCGGTGACAGAGGCACCCGCTACGAGCCCGCTCATCGTCTCCTGGACTCCGGTAGGGGATGGATAGTTCATGACGAACGGACCGCGGTCGATTGCGATGCCGCGCAGACAGCGACCTTCGCCTTCGACGGTAGTGTGCGCCAGCACCCGAATTCGATGTAACTCGTCCGTGGTCCAACGCTGGGTGGCGTCGAGATCCACTGTGTCGCCGACTGCGCTGGATACCAGCATCGCGAGGACGTCGGTGGCTCGCAATCCGAAATCCAACGTCGCCATCGCTTCTGCTACCGACAAGTGCGCCACATCGGCATTCAGCGCCGGGGAGTCCTTGGAGTGGGCAGTGCCGCGAGTCAGGTTCCAGCGAAAGGCCCAAGCATTCGACGGCGGGGAGTCGCACGTGCCTGGATGCAGTCTGGCCCACACCGCCTGGACCGTACCGTCGTCCCCACGAATCGGACGGGCCGAGACGTACCTGCCCGGCCCGCATTCGATGTCCACATCCCTGCCCGATTCTGCACACCGAGAAACCGCATCACGTGCGTGGATCGAGTCGGACGACCTCCTCAGGAACACCGCCATGGGAACCTTGCTCTTCTGCGTCGTCCCTACAGCCACCACGCACGCCGCCGAGTCCGGTTCGAGAAGAATCAACAGCCAGTCGCCGTTCCTACGCCCCATCGAGTCGGACTCCCTTCCACTCGAGTCGAGTTCCGCGGATCTTCCCTGCTTCGGGTCGTGTACCGACACCGTACCGGTGAATCCGACAGAAGGGACAGGTGGCCGGGCCTGTCGCAGTGCCGCGCGGCCGCGTTACCGCCGCTTGTCGACGTGCAATTGAACGCGGGTGGCGACGTGCGCTCCAGCGAGTGATTCGGCCACGAAGGCGGCTCGTGATTCGGCCAGGGCGGTGAATGTCATGACATCGAAATCTGCTGCAGCATAGACGGACACGGCTACGGTGGGCATTCCTCGATCATCGATTGCCGTACCGCGGGCGCGTCGAACACCGGGGAACTCGGCCAACTCCGCGGCGACGCCCGATGCGATGGCGCTCAGGTCCACGTGCGCCGAGAAATGGGGTTCCTCGATGACACTTGCCGTTCCGGTCGTGCGCGGGGAGAAGTTGCCGATCAACAGAAGCAGTGCCATGACAACTGCGATGCAGACAACCACAGCCAGCATCGGCACCCACCAGCCCTGTTCCGGCAATTCCGAAATTCGTACACGGTCGAAGTGAGACAGCGTTTCTCGCGCCCACGGAATGTCGTAATGCCAGGCAAGCGCAAATCCGCCACCCGCGATCAAGCCCACTCCGACCGCGATGACAAGGAGTCGGTCCACACCGGCGACGAACGTCTTCATCACGACACCCTCGTCGGAGCTGCCACCGACTGCTTCACCGTCAGTCGTCGTCCGCCCGCAGCAACCGACAGTGTCGGAGCCAGTGCCTCGCGCACGGTGGCGTCCACGTGCTCGGCATCGACAGCCCTGTCACGCTCTATTCGCACCTCGATCTTCCTGCGCGTGACAACGGTGTGTGCATCCACCACTCCGTGCGTGGACTGCGCTGCAGCACTGCACAATCGAGCTATGTCGGTCGGTGTGGCCCAGACAGTCGGCACCGACGCGCCCAGGCCGGAATGCGTCTTCGTTCGTGGCTTGACCCCCATGAACAGGAGAAGCAGCCCGAGAACGGCGGCTCCGATCGCGGCGGCGATCATCCAACTCTGCCAGTGCAATCGGGCGATCCAGGACACAGCGTCGGCGATCCACGGGCTACCACCGAGGTGGCCGTGCGCGATCAGGAATTCCCTGCCGGCGACGAAGGCCACACCGAGGAGTGCGAACCCGAACAACAGTGCCACCGGCATCGCGGCCGGCCCGGCAGTGGGTGGACGAGGTGGAATGATTTGCGATTCTTCGGTATTCGAAGTGGACGAGAAGCCTGTGTCCAACGTGGTGTCCGATACCAGGACGTTCACCCGATGTACGTGCAGCCCCGTCATCGTCGCCAACGCAGCCTCGACGGTGGCGTGCACGGACTCGGTCACCTCGGTGATCTGCGACGGCCAGGTCACCCCGATGTAGAGGTTGACGGCGATCGTGTCCTCGCCGAGGGTGACGTCGGCGCGCGGCAGTTCTCGGCCGGTCAGTCGCGAGAAGCCGCCGGTGGTGCGCGTGACCCGAGGATCCTTCAATGTCGCCGCGATGGCGGTCCGGGAAATGGCCCGATCCTTGATCTCGACGCTGCCACGCATCTCGCGGCCGTTGTCGACATCGTCGGATCCAGCCTGCGTCATCACCGAGAATCCTTTGCGCCGGTCGCGGCTCGCTGTGGTGCGGCACGCGCTCCACAACTGTAGTGACGACCGGTGGCGGATGACGTCACGAGAGTAATTGTTCCTGCATACTGCCACCGTGTCGGAAATTGTGCGGGTGACCGCGTCGGATATCGCCTCGGCCGAGGAGCTGCTGGAGCCGGTCATGCGCCGGACCCCCGTGGTGGCCTCGCGAATTCTGTCGGACCTGACCGGCCACGAGGTGCGCCTCAAGTGCGAGAACCTGCAGCGCACCGGATCGTTCAAGCCGCGCGGGGCGTACAACCGCATCGCCAGGCTCGACGCCGAGCAGCGCGCACGCGGAGTCGTCGCGGCCAGCGCCGGTAATCACGCTCAGGGCGTAGCTGGGCGGCGTCGCAGGTGGGGATCGACTCGACCGTGTTCATGCCGGTGGGAGTGTCGTTGCCCAAGCTCGTCGCCACCAAGGCCTACGGCGCGACGGTTCATCTGGTGGGCAACACGGTGGACGAGGCGCTGAAGTCGGCGAGGGAATTCGCCGAACGCACCGGTGCCACCCTCATTCACCCGTTCGACCACCTGGACATCGTCGCTGGGCAGGCGACGCTGGGAACCGAACTGCTGCAACAGATGCCGGACGTCGGCACCATCGTGATTCCCACCGGTGGCGGAGGCCTGTTGGCCGGTGTCGCCGCAGCGGTCAAGCTGACCAAGCCCGGCATCAGGATCGTCGGCGTGCAGGCAGAGGGCGCTGCCGCATGGCCGGCGTCGCTGAAGGCGGGGCATCCGATCGCGTTGGCATCGATGTCGACGATGGCCGACGGCATCGCGATCGGCCTGCCCGGATCGGTGCCGTTCGATCACGTGCAGGGCTGGGTCGACGACGTGGTGACCGTCAGCGAGGATGCGCTCTCGCGTGCGTTGGTGCTGTGCATCGAGCGCGCGAAACTCATAGTGGAACCGGCGGGCGCGGCGGCGGTGGCAGCTCTGATGACGCATTCTGCGGACGAACTCGGATTGACCGGCTCCGTCTGTGCCATTCTCTCCGGCGGGAACATCGACCCACTGCTGCTCACTCACGTCATTACTCACGGCCTTCGAGCGGGTGGACGTTATCTCGCTGTACGCGTGACCATTTCGGACAAGCCGGGCGGACTCACCGGGGTACTCGGGGTGGTGCGCGATGCCGGGGCCAGTGTCGTCGACGTCGTCCACTCCCGTACCGGCGGACGCCTGGGCCTCGAGGAGGTCGACGTGATGTTGACCGTCGAGACCCGCGGACCCGACCACCGCGGTTCGGTGCTCGATGCCTTGGGCGCGGCCGGGTACGCCGTGCACGTCGAGAACTGACGCGCCGGGCCCGCTCGGACCCGACTGGTACTTTGATCAGCGACTTGGACCAGGACATCGGTGGGAGATATTTGCATGGCTCGGCTTGTCGCGATCGTCTCCGCTGTCCTGGGAATTCTGCTGACGATCGCGATACCGCTGTTGCCGATCGAGCAGCAGCAGTCCTCGCTGACATGGCCGCAGTCGAACACGATCGGCAGTGTCGAAGCTCCGCTCGTCGGTTACACCCCGATCAGCGTCGACGCGACCATTCCGTGCCCTGCCGCGAACCGATTGCCCGACGGCGGGCTGTTGTTGTCCACCTCGCCCAAGGGATCGCCCGACGCCTATCGCTACGGTCTCGTTGCCGAGGTGACGGGCGGTGAGGCGTCGCAGTTGAAGGTGACGTTGCGTGATTCCGTCCTCCTCGAGAAGCCGGTATCGGAACTCAGCCCTTCGACTGCGGGCGACTGCGCTTTGACGATCACCTCGAACAGCACGGCGACCACCGTCGGGCTGACGGGCGAAGACACCGTCTCTCGCGAGGGCGACGTGCGGCCACAGTTGGTGGGCGTGTTCAGCGATCTTCAGGGCAACATTCCCGGTCTGCAGCTGCAGGCAGAGCTGGACAGCAGGTTCTCGTCGACCCCGAGCGCGCTGAAGTGGTTCGCGATGATCGTCGGTGTACTCGCCACGGGCATCTCACTGGTCGCGCTGCACCGCCTCGACCTGTCCGACGGCGACGTGCTCGACGGTTCCTCCCTCGTCGCTGGTGGACGTTCGGCGCTGCCGACGCGGTGGTGATCGGGACGCTGGTGGTGTGGCATCTTATCGGCGCGAACACCTCCGACGACGGCTACCAGCTGGGCATGGCGCGCACGGCCGATCACGCCGGTTACATGGCCAACTACTTCCGCTGGTTCGGTGTGCCCGAGACACCCTTCGGCACACCGCTGTACGACATGTTCGCCCTCCTCTCGCACGTATCGACGGCCAGTGTGTGGATGCGGTTGCCGACGCTGATCTGCGCCGTGGTGCTGTGGCTCGTCATCAGTCGCGAGGTGATCCCGCGGTTCGGTGCGGCTGCTCGCACGTCGAAGACCGCGCTGTGGACCGGTGGCCTGGTGATGCTCGCGTTCTGGCTGCCGTACAACAACGGCCTGCGCCCGGAGCCGTTCGTGGCGCTCGGAGTGTTGCTGACGTGGTGCTCGGTGGAGCGATCCATCGCAACGCGCAGGTTGCTGCCTGCGGCCGCGGCGATTCTCATCGCGGCGTTGACGGTCACCCACGGACCCTCCGGTTTCATCTGCTTCGCTCCGCTCATAGCTGGAGCCAGGCCGGTGTTGCAGATCGTCGTCGCCCGCGCTCGGCAGTTCCGCAGTACAACACTGGGCGCGGCGACGTTGCTGGCCCCGTTGATCGCGTCGGGCACCGTGGTGCTGGTGTTCGCATTCGGCAACCAGACCGTGGCCGGCATGCTCGAGATGCAACGGGTGCACAACGCGGTCGGGCCGAGCCAGGCCTGGTTCGACGAGTACCTGCGCTACCAGTGGCTGATGAACATGGACATCGACGGCTCGCTCGCGCGCCGCTTCGGGGTGTTCGTGATGATCGTCTCGCTGATCGCGGTGGTCGTTGCCATGCTGCGCAAGGGCGGCAAGATCCCCGGCACCGCAACCGGTCCCGCGCGTCGCATCGTCGGCATCACCGTCGGGGCGATGGCCTTGATGATGATCACCCCCACCAAGTGGACCCACCACTTCGGTGTCTTCGCCGGACTCGCCGCATCGGTTGCGGTACTGGCAGCCGTGGCGACCGGTGCGGCGGTACTGCGATCGCGGCGCAACCGACTCCTGTTCGCCGCGTCGGTCTCGTTTCTACTGGCCGTCGCGTTCACCGGAACCAACGGCTACTGGTACGTCTCCGCATGGGGAGTTCCGTTCTGGGACAAGCCGATCCTCGTTGCCGGCCTCGGCATCTCGACCATGTTCCTCGGCCTGACCCTGCTGCTGTTGCTCGCTGCCGTCTGGTTCCACCTCCGCGAGCCGTATGTGCTCACCGCCAAACCGATGGCGCGATGGTGGTCGGTGCCACCGATCGCTGTCGGGGCCGCTCTGATGGTGCTGGTGGCCGTCGCGTCGATGGCCAAGGGCGCTGTGGCGCAATGGCCGTCGTACTCGATCGCGAAATCGAATCTCACGGCGCTGACCGGAAACACGTGTGGTCTTGCGAACGACGTACTGCTGGAAACCGACCCCAATGCCGATGTGCTGCAACCGGTCACCGGAGACGCGTTTGCCGCACTGAGCGCAGAGAACGACGGGTTCACCCCCGATGGTGTGGCGGGCGACCTCACCGCAGACAAGGAATCCTCGGCGTCGGGCACCTCGAACACCGTCGACACCGGAGAGCAGCAGCAGCCGACGTCTACCACCGGTGCCGGAACCGGCGGCAGCGCACTGCCGTTCGGCCTCGATCCGGCCACTGTGCCCGTGCTCGGTTCGTTCGGGTCCACTGCCCCCGCCACCCTGACGACAGGGTGGTACGCACTGCCCGCCGATCCCGGCGACCTGATCTCCATCGCCGCTGCCGGACGCATCCGGTCGGTGGACTCCGACGGCATCGTCACCTACGGCCAGAGCCTCGAACTCGAGTACGGCGTGGACGGCCGGGCGCAGGGACGCGTGACGCCCATCGACATCGGCCCGGCGCCGTCGTGGCGCAATCTGCGCGTGCCCATGGACCAGATTCCGGCCGGTGCCAACACCATTCGGTTGGTGCTCACCGACGCCGATCGCGATCCCGACCAGTGGTTGGCGGTCACCCCGCCGCGAGTTCCGCGTACTCAGACGTTGAACGAGGTCGTCGGCCGTGACGCTCCGGTGCTGCTGGACTGGGAAGTCGGCTTCAACTTCCCCTGCCAGCGTCCGTTCGACCACCGCCTCGGCGTCGCCGAGGTTCCGCAGTATCGGGTGCTGCCGGACCGCAGCGGTGCCGTCATCACCAATGCGTGGCAGGACCACTACGGCGGCGGGCCACTCGGATGGATCGACATCGTCGCCTCGGCCCGCACCATTCCGTCGTATCTGGCCGGCGACTGGGATCGCGACTGGGGATCGATCGAGCAGTACATCCCGTACGACGAGTCGGCGCAGGCGGCGCAGATCACAGCCGAAGAGGTCCAGCGTTCGGGCCTGTGGACGCCGGGTCCGATCAAAACCGGTTAATCTCTACGCGTTCGGAGGTCCTTACACCGACCAGGAAAGAAACGGGGATAGGGCAATGGCGAACGCTATAGAAGTAGAGGGCCTCGTACTTCGGTACGGCAAGAACGTCGCGCTCGACGGGATCGATTTCACCGTTCCCGAGGGCACGGTGCTGGGTGTGCTCGGCCCCAACGGTGCCGGGAAGACCACGGCGGTCCGCATTCTCGCCACCTTGTTGCAGGCGACGTCGGGCTCGGCCCGAATCTTCGGGCTCGACGTGGCGACGCAGGCCAACGAGGTGCGCAGCACGATCGGGCTGACCGGTCAGTTCGCGGCCGTGGACGAGTACCTGACCGGCTACGAGAATCTCGAGATGGTCGGCCGACTGTTCGGCCTACGCAAGGCCGAGGCGAAGAAGCGCGCCGACGAACTGCTCGAACGGTTCGACCTGCAGTACGCGCGTGACCGCACCGCAAAGCAGTACTCCGGTGGTATGCGTCGGCGACTCGACATCGCAGCCAGCCTGATCGGTCGACCGCGGGTGGTGTTCCTCGACGAGCCGACCACCGGACTCGATCCACGTAGCCGAATCACCATGTGGGAGTTCATCGCGGATCTCGTCCGCGACGGTACGACCATTCTGTTGACCACCCAGTACCTCGAGGAGGCCGATCGACTGGCCGATTCGATCATCGTGCTGAACAAGGGCAAGATCATCGCCCGCGGCACAGCAGACGAGCTCAAGGCCCAAACCGGCGGCGAGCGAGTCGAATTCGTGCTCACCGATCGGTCCCAGGTCGATCAGGCCGAACGGATTCTGGCTCCGATCGGCGTCGAACCGCCCACGTTCGACGAACAGGTGGGCCGAATCGTCATGCCGGTCAACGGAGGCTCGAAAGACCTTGCCACTGCACTGGCCCAGCTGGAGGAAAACGGAATCGGTGTGGTCGACGTCGGACTGCGCAGGCCCAACCTCGACGATGTGTTCCTGAGCCTGACCGGTCAGACCACCGGCGAGCCCGAGACGGCGGAGGAAGAGAAATGAGCAACGTTTTCCTGGACTCCGCGATCATCACGAAGCGAAACCTGATCAAGCTCAAGCGAGTTCCCGATCTGCTGTTCTTCGCCATGCTCTCGCCGATCATGTTCGTGCTGCTCTTCGCCTACGTCTTCGGCAGTGCCATCGACGTACCCGGCATCGACTACAAGAGCTTCCTGATGGGTGGCATCTTCGTGCAGACGATGATCTTCGGTGCTTCGCTCACCGGGTCGTCGCTGGCCGAGGACCTGCAGAAGGGTGTGATGGACCGGTTCCGATCGCTGCCTATGGCACGGTCGGCAGTCGTCATCGGGCGCACCGCGGCGGATGTCGGCAACAACCTCGTCACCATCACGATCATGTCGATCACCGGACTCATCGTGGGCTGGCGCATAACGTCCTCGTTCTTCGACGCTCTGCTCGGGTACGTGTTGCTGCTGCTGTTCGCGTACTCGATCTCGTGGGTGATGGCGCTGGTGGGGCTTACGGTGCGTTCGCCGGAGATCTTCAACAACGCGTCGTTCATCGTGATCTTCCCGTTGACGTTCATCGCCAACACCTTCGTTCCGATCGACAATTTCCCGAGCGTGCTCAAGACGATCGCGGAGTGGAATCCGATCTCGTCGGTGACGTTGGCAGTGCGAGAGCAGTTCGGCAACACCAACCCGATGGCACCGCCGCCGGAGGTGTGGCCACTGCAGAACCCCGTGCTCTACACACTGATCTGGGTCGTGTTGATGCTCGTGGTGTTCGTGCCGCTGTCGGTACGCAAGTACCAGAAGACGATGACCGCCTGACATCCACGCAGAAGCACCCCCGGTCGCTCGGCGACCGGGGGTGCTTTTCCCTCTGCGAGAAGGCTTACGTGTGGTACGGCTCCGCGCTGACGAGCGTGACCTTCATGGTCTTGCCGTTGGGCAGCGTGTACTCGCGGGTGTCGCCGACCTTGGCGTCGATGAGCGATCCGCCCAGCGGTGACGCGGGGGAGTACACCTCGAGCTTGTTGTCGCGGGCACCCTCTTCGCGAGTGGCGATCAGGAACGTCTCGGTGTCGGACTCGTCGCCGTCGTAGTAGACCTTGACGACGGACCCGGGAAGGGCGACACCGGACTGAGTGGGTGCCTCGCCGACCTTCGCGTTGTTGAGCAGCTCCTGCAGCTGGCGGATACGTGCTTCCTGCTGGCCCTGCTCTTCGCGCGCAGCGTGGTAGCCGCCGTTCTCCTTCAGATCGCCCTCTTCGCGACGCTCGTTGATCTCGGCGGCGATGACGGGGCGATTGGAAATGAGCTGGTCGAGTTCGCTCTTGAGCCTGTCGTGTGATTCCTGGGTAAGCCAGGTCACCTGGGTCTCGGTCATCTCGATCACTCCCTCGTAGTCGGAATCTCGAGTTCGGATTCCGGTTTCTGAGCAGGTAGGGCACGCAACGAACAGGGGACTCCAATGGTTGGATCCCCTTGGTCGGCCCACATCCTGGAGCCGTCGTCATCGTTCGCAGGTGAACCCTGCCCGCAATGCAGCAATACACGGCACCTTCTGCGGTGGCCGTGTATGACCCGAGCTTACCACGAACAGGCAGTTCGCCTATCGGGCTCGTAAATATTCGGGAACATCGAGCTGCAGCCGTAGACGTCGCCGACGGCAGGGGCGGCCGACGTCGTCACCTCGGTGGTCATCTCCACGGTGGTGGACGCCGACTCCGGGGGGATGTACACCTCGCGTCTGCCGGTCTCGGAGCCGTCGCGCGATCGGGCGCGAACGATGCACACGGCCGGTTGCTCGGGATCCTGCCGGGTCACGCTGAACCGGATCGACATCGTGTTCTCGTCGACGATGTCGAACGAGAGCTGACTGCCTTCGATGGGTTTGACCGAGAACTTGCTGTACGCGTAGTAGGCCACGCCTGTGCCGACCAGCAGGACCAAGGCCACGAGTGCGATCTTCGTCGCACGTTTCGGGGCCTGCCGAATGCCGCTCGGACCGGAACCCGACGGGTATCTACCTGCGGGAAGTGCGTTGGTCATGTCAGCTCTCGGGGTCGATTCGGGGGTGCCGCTGGGGGCCTGTCGGCGTCAGGTGGAACTATAGGTGAGGCAAGAACCAGGCGAATCCGAGGTGAGGAAGAACGTGTCCGGACTGCGGCTCATGGCAGTGCATGCCCATCCCGACGACGAGTCCAGCAAAGGTGCTGCGACAACGGCTCGCTACGCGGCCGAAGGACACGAGGTTCTGGTCGTCACGCTCACCGGCGGCGAGCGGGGCGACATCCTCAATCCGGCGATGGACATTCCGGGAGTGCACGAGCGCATCCGTGATGTTCGACGCGAGGAGATGGCCGAGGCCGCCCGTATCCTCGGCGTTCGGCAGACCTGGCTCGGCTTCGAGGACTCCGGGTTGCCCGAGGGCGATCCTCTGCCGCCGCTTCCGGACGGCTGCTTCGCGCTGGTTCCGCTGGAGGTCTCCACCGAGGCCCTGGTGAAGGTGGTGCGCGAGTTCAAGCCGCACGTCATCACCACCTACGACGAGAGAGGCGGCTACCCACACCCGGACCACATTCGCTGCCACGAGGTCTCGATGGCGGCGTGGGAGGCAGCGGGGGATCCCGAACGGTTCCCCGACGCGGGTGAGCCCTGGACTCCGCTCAAGCTCTACTACTCGCACGGGTTCATTCGTAAGCGCATGCAGCTCTTCCACGACTGGTTCATCGACCGCGGTGAGGAGAGCCCGTTCGTCGACTGGCTGAAGCGGTGGGACGGCCAGCGCGACGAGATCATGGGTCGTATCACCACGCAGGTCACCGTCGGCGACTACTTCGAGCATCGCGACGACGCACTACGCGCACACGCGACGCAGATCGATCCCAACGGGTCGTTCTTCGCTGTGCCGCTGGACGTACAACGCAAGCTGTGGCCCACCGAGGAGTTCGAGCTGGCCCGCACTCGGGTCACGACGTCGCTGCCCGAGACGGACCTGTTCGCCGGAATAGAAGAGACCGAGAAATGATCGTTTCGATCCTCGCCCAGCAGCCCACCGGTCCCGAATTCGGCAAGTCCTCGCCGATCGGTCTGGTGATCCTGGTCGCGCTGTTGGTCGGAACGGCACTGCTGATCTGGTCCATGAACAAGAAGATCAAGCGTCTGCCCGCCACGTTCGAGAAGGAGGATCCGACGTTGGATCAGGCCCTCGACGAGGGCACCGACCGCGGCGGGATTGCAGATCCATTTCCACCGGAACAGAATCGACCCAAACCCGCCGTCTCCGACGAGCCTGATGCTCGACGCCAATGCCCTGGGTGAGTCCACCAGCCCGTATCTGAGGCAGCACGCGGACAACCCGGTGCACTGGCAGCAGTGGGGACCGAAGGCTCTGCAGTCGGCCCGCGATCGCGATGTTCCGATCCTGCTGTCGATCGGATACTCGGCGTGCCATTGGTGCCACGTCATGGCCCACGAGTCGTTCGAGGACGAGGCGACCGCGGCACTGATGAACGAGCATTTCGTGTGCATCAAGGTCGATCGCGAAGAACGACCCGACCTCGACTCGGTGTACATGAAGGCCACCGTCGCAATGACCGGCCAAGGCGGGTGGCCGATGACGTGTTTCCTGACCCCCGACACCGAACCGTTCTACTGCGGCACGTACTTTCCACCGGCCCCGCGTCAGGGAATGCCGTCGTTCCAGCAGTTGCTCACCGCGATCGCCGACACCTGGTCGACGCGGCGACAGGAGGTGTTCGACGCCTCCGCCGACATCGTCGCCGAACTGCGCAAGCACAGTGCAGGCGTGCCCGCAGGCGGTCGCCCGATCGACGCCGATGCGCTGGCGGCCTCGGTCTCGGCGATCTGCGCCGACGAAGACACCACCTACGGCGGCTTCGGCCGGGCACCGAAGTTCCCACCCGGCGCGCTGCTCGAAGGTCTGCTCCGGCACTACGAGCGCACCGGCGATTCCGAGGTCCTCGGCGTCGTTCGCCGTACCGCGTCGGCGATGGCGCGTGGTGGCATCTACGACCAGCTGGGCGGTGGATTCGCGCGCTACTCCGTCGATGCCGAGTGGGTCGTCCCGCACTTCGAGAAGATGCTCTACGACAACGCTCTGCTGTTGCGGTTCTACGCGCACGCAGCCCGGGTCGACGAGGATGCACTCGCCCGGCGGGTGGCGTCGGACACTGCGGAGTTCATTCTCCGCGAATTACGCACGGAGAACGGCTGTTTCGCGTCGGCACTCGATGCCGACACCGAAGGTATCGAGGGTCTGACCTACGCGTGGACTCCGGAACAACTGACCGAGACCCTCGGCTTCGAGGACGGTGTCTGGGCAGCCGGATTGTTCGCGGTGAACTCGGCAGGCACGTTCGAGGCCGGCATGTCGGTACTGCAGCTGCCCGCCGAACCCGAGGATTACGACCGGTTCGCACGGGTGCGCAGCACATTGTCTGCCGCTCGCTCGACTCGGCCGCAACCCGGCCGCGACGACAAGGTCGTCACCGCCTGGAACGGGTTGGCGATCACCGCACTGGTCGAGGCCGGTACCGGTCTGGGGCAGCCGCGCTGGGTCGACGCGGCAGTCGAGTGCGGCGAGCAACTGTTCGCCGGACATGTCGAGTCTGGCCGGATCCGCCGCGCCTCGCTCGGCAGCGCAGTCGGCGAGGCCACCGGCGTGCTCGAGGACTACGCGTGTCTCGCGGTCGCTGCGGCAGCGTTGTTCCAGGCCACCGGAGACGCAGTCTGGACCGAGCGCATGACGTCGATCATCGATGCTGCGATCGACCACTTCGCGGACCCAGACGACGTGGGCGGGTGGTTCGACACCGCCGACGATGCCGAGACTCTCGTGACCCGGCCTCGCGACCCGATCGACGGGGCCACCCCGTCGGGCGCATCCACGATGGCCGAGGCGCTGCTCACCGCAGCTGCGTTGGTCGATCACAACTCCTCGGCGCGCTACGGCAGACTGGCGGCTGCGTCGTTGGCGCGATCGGCCTCGATTCTCGAACGAGCGCCCAGGTCCGGTGGGCACTGGCTGGCCGTCGCCGAAGCGTCCGTTCGTGGTCCGATTCAGATCGCCGTGTCGACGGCGCCCGGCGGTGAGCTGCTCTCGGCTGCGCGGGCCCTCGCTCCGGGAGGTTCCGTGGTGGTGGCAGGCGTGACGGATTCGTCGGTACTGCTGACCGACCGTCCACCCGTCGACGGCCTCGAAACGGCATACGTGTGTCGTGGCTTCGTGTGCGACCGTCCTGTGACCTCTGCCGAAGATTTGTCGTTCGCACTGCAGAGGTGACGACGCTCGTCGATGCTTCGACGGAGGAACAGTACTGTTGCCCGAAGTTTCCCCGGCCTGGGGCGGTCGAACGTCTAGCAATGGATCGACGGTGTCATGAGTGAAGGTGTCATGAATGAGGGTGTGATGCGTGCGGACACCGTGCACGAGGCGGTGACCGACGAACAGCGCGCTGCCGTCGCCGAGTTCGTGGCCGCGGTTCCGATGGCGGTCATGGTGCATTCGATGCAGTACGAGGTGGTCGGTGCCAACATCCTGTGCGAGGGCGTGCTCGGGTGCGCGGTGGACGACATGGTGGGTCGACCCGTGGCAGATTTCGTGCCGCTCGGGGATCGCGCGTCCGCGACGCGCATCGCGGTCCAGCTCGAGCACCGCTACCCCGACGCAGGCTCCACCGAACACGGTCGACCGGTCGGCGCTCTGCGCCGAGTGCGGCGCGGCGACGGAGAGGTCGTCTCCTGCTGGATGCACGTCGGAATCTCGATGATCGCGGGGCGACGGTTCATCGTCGCACTGCTGGACCTGGTCAATCCCGTCGTGGACGACACCGTTCGTTGGCGCGATCGCGCCGAGCGCGACGAACTGACCGGATTGCTGCGACGAGGCCCCCTGCTCGCCCACGTCGACGAATGGATCGTCGAGGATCTGCCGGTTGCCCTGGCCTTCGTCGACGTCGATCGGTTGAAATCGATCAACGACGCGCACGGTCACCCGGCAGGTGACGCCCTGCTGGAGGCAGCGGGACGTCGACTGCACCAGTGGTCGCCGCGCGGAAGCGTCGTCGGCCGATACGCAGGAGACGAGTTCGTGTTCGCCGTGACGTTCGACGGGCCGATGGGGCTCGACAGCGCCGAAGTCACGGAATCGGTGCGGTCGGCGATCTGCGGCGAGCCGGTGCCGTTCGGATCGAGTCTGCTCGGGGTGTCGGTGAGTGTGGGCGTTGCGGTGCGTGAGCCGGGGGAGTCGAGAGAAGCGCTGATTCAGCGCGCCGACGCGCTGATGTATCGAGACAAGGCATCCCGAACCACCTGAGGGCGATCAGAACAGTACGAGCCACACGGCAACAAGGTGGCAGGTTGCCGCCAATACCGTTGCTACGTGGAAGAACTCGTGATGGCCGAAGGTCGTCGGCCATGGATTCGGCCACTTGGTGGCATACAGCACGGCTCCGATGCTGTAGAAGACTCCGCCCACGAGCAGCAACACGAACGGTGCATAGCCGACGTGGTCGATCAGCGCGGGTGCGACCGGGACGATCGCCCAGCCGAGGAGCAGGTACAGCGGTACCCCGACCCATCGGGGAGCGGTGGGCCACAACATCTTCAGGGCAACCCCGGCGAGGGCCCCGACCCAGACGACGATCAGCAACGTGCGTCCGGTCGAGGCGGGTAGGCCCAACACCGCGAACGGGGTGTAGCTACCTGCGATGAACAGGAAGATCATCGAATGATCGGCGCGCTTCATCCAGATCTGCGACGCCGTGGTCTTCCAGTGCACGCGATGGTAGGTGGCACTGACCCCGAACACGCCGCAGACGGTGATGGAATACACGCTCACGGCCACACCCGCACTGACCGAGACCATGCTGAACGCGAGCGTGACGAGAGTGATCGCGCACACCACCGCCACGCCGAACGCGTACAGGTGAATCCAGCCGCGCATACGTGGTTTGACGGGTATCTCGTCCAGTCCGAACATCGTCATGAAAGATCGCCTCCCGTGCCGCCGCCTGAACCTACGCAACCGTAGGTTCTGACGCTACTGTACCGGCGACCGGCTCGCAGACGTCGGCGTAAGGTGATCCTTCGTGGTGATGAGAGCAGCGGTGACGAAGCAGTGGTGATCATTCCGCAGAAGGTCCGCGGCGTTCTCTACAACGTGTACGAGCGGCGTCTGCTGAGCCAGCTCGAAGGGGTTCAGCACCCGCGGCACGTGGCAGTGATGTGCGACGGCAATCGCCGCTGGGCGCGCGAGAACGGGTTCACCGACGTCGCGCACGGGCACCGCATGGGCGCGCTGAAGATCGCCGAGATGCTCGGCTGGTGCGACGCCGCCGGAATCGAGATGGCCACCATCTACCTGCTCTCCACCGAGAACCTCCGCCGAGATGCGGACGAATTGGATTCGTTGCTCGACATCATCACCGACGTCGTCGAGGAGATCTGCGGACCCGAGATGAACTGGGGCGTCAAACTCGTCGGCACACTCGACCTGCTGCCCGCATCGACCTCGCGTCGGCTCAAAGAGGCGGCAGCGCTGACCGAGGGTCGGTCGGGAACGCACGTCAATGTCGCCGTCGGATACGGCGGGCGGCAGGAAATCGCCGACGCCGTCCAGTCCCTGGTGAGCGAGAAGATCGCCGAGGGCGTCAGCGGCGACGAGCTGGTGGCATCGATCAACGTCGACGAGATCGGTAGTCACCTCTACACCTCCGGCCAACCCGATCCGGATCTCGTGATCCGCACCTCGGGCGAACAGCGACTCTCCGGCTTTCTGCTGTGGCAGAGCGCGTACTCGGAAATCTGGTTCACCGAGGCCTACTGGCCCGAATTCCGTCGCGTCGACTTCCTGCGCGCGCTGCGCGACTTCGCGGCCAGACACCGCCGGTTCGGTATCTGACGTGCACTGTAGTTCGTAGCCTGCTACGAG
>NZ_BAOX01000081.1:0-17661 GCF_000813105.1 Rhodococcus sp. BS-15
GAGACGTTGCCGGTGTTCATCGCCGCGCCCAGCCCGGCCATCACTCCACAGCCGAGCAGTCCGACGACGGCGGGATCGGCGTCTGCGGCGACCTTGGTGCACTGGCCCTCGTGCACCAGGGTCTTCTCGGCGAATGCGCCGATGCCCAGAGCCGGTGTCAGCTCGGTGCCGTCCTCGAGGGTCATCTTCTGGCTGCGTTGTGGGTGTCGAAGCAGTACCACGGGGTGCCGCGCTTGCAGGCTCGACATTCGCCGCACACGGCGCGCCAGTTCAGTACGACGAAGTCTCCGACCTCGACGTGCTCGACGCGGTCGCCGATGGTCTCGACGATTCCGGCTGCCTCGTGTCCGAGCAGGAACGGGAACTCGTCGTTGATGCCGCCTTCGCGATAGTGCAGGTCGGTGTGGCACACCCCGCAGGCCTGGATCTTCACGATGACCTCGTTGGGCCCGGGATCGGGGATGGTGATCGTCTCGATGGCGACGGGCTCGCCCTTGCTCTTGGCGACGACGGCGCGGACCTGCTGCGGCATGTGTTCCTCCACTGTAAATCGGGTGTTTCGTGCTGTGTTCAGCCTCGCACAACGCATCAGTACGTGGCGACATCTGCATGGGTTCGACGCACCGAATCGTGGAGTTCACAAGGTTGTGACCGGGTGGGCACGCAGTCTTTGCGTGCGAGCGGTACCTATGACGAATGTCTGAACCCATGGAGTACGACCTGGTGGTCATCGGCTCCGGCCCCGGAGGCCAGAAGGCGGCCATTGCGGCTGCGAAGCTCGGCAAGCGGGTGGCGATCGTGGAGAAGGGCCACATGCTCGGCGGGGTCTGCGTCAACACCGGCACCATTCCGTCCAAGACGCTACGCGAGGCCGTTCTGTATCTCACGGGCATGAATCAACGTGAGCTGTACGGGGCCAGCTACCGGGTGAAGGCCGATATCACTCCGGCCGATCTGCTGGCCCGAACCCAGCACGTGATCGGCAAGGAGATCGAGGTGGTGCGTTCGCAACTGCTCCGCAACCGCATCGAGTTGATCACCGGTGTCGGCAAGTTCCTCGACGCGCACACCATCGTGATCGAGGACGAGTCGCGAGGTGAACGCATCACCGTCAAGGCCGCCAACGTCGTGATCGCCACCGGCACCGCTCCCGCCCGTCCGGCCGACGTCGCATTCGACGACTACCGAGTGCTCGACTCGGACGGAATCCTCAACCTCGAATTCATTCCGGCGTCGATGGTCGTCGTCGGGGCCGGTGTCATCGGAATCGAGTACGCGTCGATGTTCGCTGCTCTGGGAACGAAGGTCACCGTCGTCGAGAAGCGCGATTCGATGCTCGACTTCTGCGATCGCGAGATCATCGAGTCGTTGCAGTTCCACCTCCGCGATCTCGCGGTGACCTTCCGCTTCGGGGAGGCGGTGACCGCTGTCGACGTCGGCCCGAACGGAACGGTGACGACGCTTGCCAGCGGCAAGAGGATCCCGGCGGAGACGGTGATGTACTCGGCCGGTCGCCAGGGTCTGACGACGGCGCTCGAACTCGAGAACGCCGGTCTCGAGTCCGACGCGCGCGGTCGCATCTTCGTCGACGAGCATTTCCAGACCAAGGTCGATCACATCTACGCGGTCGGAGATGTCATCGGATTTCCGGCGTTGGCTGCGACGTCGATGGATCAGGGCAGGTTGGCGGCCTACCACGCGTTCGGCGAGTCGAGCGCCAAGCTGACCGACGTGCAGCCCATCGGCATCTACTCCATTCCCGAGGTCTCGTACGTCGGAGCCACGGAGGTCGACCTGACGAAGGGATCGATCCCCTACGAGGTCGGGGTGTCGAGGTACCGCGAACTCGCTCGGGGTCAGATCGCCGGTGACTCGTACGGGATGTTGAAGTTGCTCGTCTCCACCGAGGACCGGTCGATACTCGGCGTTCACATCTTCGGGTCGGGTGCGACGGATCTGGTGCACATCGGGCAGGCGGTGATGGGGTGCGGCGGCACCGTCGACTACCTCGTCGATGCCGTGTTCAACTACCCGACGCTGTCCGAGGCATACAAGGTCGCAGCCCTCGATGTCACCAACAAGATCCGTGCGCTGGCCAACTTCGACCGCTGACCGGACGGCAGGTCGAACGACTGTCGGGGAATGAACGGCGGGCAGTCGGTTGTTCTTCTCGTGTAGTGATTCGCCACGTTCGACGTCGGCGCGTACACGGCGCGAGCCGAGGGTCGGCGTATTCTGGCTCGAATCTCGCGTCGAGGTACCGACGAGTCGATCCGAAAGGGGCCAGGCCATGACCGAACAGTCGAAGATGTACGAGCTGGAGTTTCCGGCACCGCAAATCTTCTCCAACGACGGTGTCGGACCCGTCCTCGTGCACGGCCTGGAGGGCTTCTCCGACGCAGGTCACGCGGTGAAGTTGGCGACGACTCACCTGCGCGAGAGCCTGGAATCGGAGCTGGTCGCATCGTTCGATGTAGACGAGTTGATCGACTACCGGTCCCGTCGGCCGACGATGACGTTCAAGTCCGATCATTTCTCGGACTACGACGCTCCCGAACTGAACCTCTATGCCGTCAAGGATCGAACCGGCACGCCGTTCCTGTTGCTGGCCGGTATGGAACCGGATCTGCGGTGGGAGAAGTTCACCACCGCTGTGCGCCTGCTCGCCGAACAGCTCGGCGTCCGTAGAACCATCGGTCTCGGGTCGATCCCGATGGCCATTCCGCACACCCGGCCACTCGGTGTGACGGCCCACGCCAGCGACAAGGATCTGGTCAAGGAGGGCAACAGCTGGCAGGTGACCTGCGGGTGCCCGGCAGCGCCTCGTCCCTGCTCGAGCTTCGGATGGCGCAGCACGGTCACGAGTCGATGGGCTTCTCGGTGCACGTCCCGCACTACCTCGCCCAGACGGACTACCCCGGTGCAGCCGAAACGCTGCTCGAGAACGTCGGCGAGGCCGCCGAGTTGGATCTACCGCTGGCCGCGCTGGGTGAAGCTGCGGCGCGGGTTCGGGAGCAGGTGAACGAGCACATCACCGGAAACGAAGAGGTCCAGTCGGTGGTGCAGGCACTCGAGCGTCAGTACGACACCTACGTTGCCGCGCAGGAACAGCAGTCGACGCTGTTGGCCAGTGACGAGCCACTGCCGAGCGGCGACGAGCTCGGTGCCGAGTTCGAGCGCTTCCTCGCCGAGCAGGCCGGTCTCGACGAGGGAGACGGCACCACCGAGCAGTAACAGTGTGAGTGGTCACAGAAGACGATCGCTCGGGCGGGCATATCGGACAGCCCGGGCCGATCGAAACATACCTGTAACCGCAAATACGCTCGATGTTCTGCCCCGAGCGTCATCTCGTGCAAGAGTCGTAGCAACACGTACTCCGGTACGTACGTCTACACACTCGTGCACGGCGTCGCCGTTCTGTATCGCCGCGCGCGGTGCACCAGGGAATTTCAGGAGGCGCAGATGAGCACCAATCCGCGCAGTCGTAAGCTCCGCCCGGTTCCCGACGAAGAGCCACGGCTGATCTTCCGGACCATTCACGGATACCGGCGGGCATTCCGGATGGCCGGTGAAGGTCCGGTGTTGCTGTTGATCCACGGGATCGGCGACAACTCCGAGACGTGGAACGAGGTCATCCCGCACCTCGCGAAGAACTACACCGTCATCGCGCCGGATCTGCTCGGGCACGGTCGCTCGGACAAACCGCGTGCGGACTACTCCGTCGCCGCGTACGCAAACGGCATGCGTGACCTGCTCTCGGTGCTGGGTATCGAACACGTCACCGTCGTCGGTCACTCACTGGGCGGCGGCGTCGCCATGCAGTTCGCTTACCAGTTCCCGGGCATGGTCGACAGGTTGGCTCTGGTGTCCTCCGGTGGCGTCACCAAGGACGTACATCCCATTCTTCGACTGGCGTCCATGCCGTTTCTCAGCGAGGCGGTCAAACTGCTCCGCCTGCCCGGCGCGATCCCCGCGGTCAAATTGGCGGGTGGCCTGCTGAGCAAACTGCACAGCTCTCCCCTGCGCCCCGGGGCGCTTCTGCACGACACTCCGGATCTGATCCGAGTGCTGAGCGAGCTCCCGGCTCCGACGACGTACGAGGCGTATCTGCGGACCCTGCGCGCCGTCGTCGACTGGCGCGGCCAGGTGGTCACGATGCTGGACCGGTGTTATCTGACCGAAAACCTGCCGGTTCTGCTCGTCTGGGGTGACCAGGACTCGGTGATTCCGGTCAGCCATGCTCGCCTCGCTCACTCGGCCATGCCCGGTTCCACGTTGGAGGTGTTCGAGAATTCCGGACACTTCCCGTTCCGAGACGATCCGATGCGCTTCCTGCAGGTCGTGGAGGACTTCATCGATTCCACACCGTCGTTGACGTTCGACGAGGTGCGGTGGCGCAACCTGCTCATCACCGGTGTCGGCGAGGACATGATCACCGGCAGCGCGAGTACGCGCTCGCGGTGCTCGGAGCCATGGGCTCGGACGAACGCAGCGCCACCTGACGCGTCGACTCGCCTTCGCCGGGCGCGGTGTCGATGCGGGTCCGGCCGTCGATCCCACATAGCCTGTAGGGGTGCTTCTCACCGAACTGATTCCCGATGCCGCCGCCGCTGGGTCCGACGGCGTGGATCCGGACGTCCTGTTCGACACGTTCACCACCTGGACTGCCGATCGCGGCCTGACCCTGTATCCCGCACAGGAGGAAGCTCTCATCGAGCTGGTCTCCGGCTCCAACGTCATCCTCGCGACGCCGACCGGGTCGGGTAAGTCGATGGTGGCCATCGGAGCCCATTACGCGGCGATGGCCGCAGGCATTCGCAGCTTCTACACCGCGCCGATCAAGGCACTCGTCAGCGAGAAGTTCTTCGCCCTGTGCGAGATCTTCGGCGCCCAGAACGTCGGCATGATGACCGGCGACGCGTCGGTCAATTCCGGTGCACCGATCATCTGCGCCACCGCCGAGATCGTCGCGAACCTCGCCCTGCGTCAAGGTGCCGGCTCCGATATCGGCCAGGTGATCATGGACGAGTTCCACTACTACTCCGAGCCCGATCGAGGGTGGGCCTGGCAGGTGCCGTTGATCGAGCTGCCGCACGCGCAGTTCCTGTTGATGTCTGCGACGCTGGGCGACGTCTCGTTCTTCCGGGACGATCTGACCCGACGCACCGGACGCACGACCACCGTCGTCTCGGGCACCGAACGGCCGGTTCCGCTGATGTTCTCGTACGTCACCACTCCGATCAGCGAGACCATCGAAGAACTGGTGGAAACGCATCTTGCGCCGGTGTACGTCGTGCATTTCACGCAGGCCGCGGCACTCGAACGAGCCCAGGCGCTGACGAGCGTCAACGTCGCGTCCAAGCAGGAGAAGGCCGAGATAGCCGAGGCCATCGGTGCCTTCCGCTTCACCACCGGTTTCGGGAAGACCCTGTCGAGGCTGGTTCGGCACGGCATCGGGGTGCACCACGCAGGCATGCTTCCCAAGTATCGACGGCTGGTCGAGAAGTTGGCGCAGGACGGCCTGCTCAAGGTGATCTGTGGAACGGACACGTTGGGGGTGGGCATCAACGTCCCCATTCGTACCGTGTTGTTCACCGGCCTGACCAAGTACGACGGCATTCGAACTCGCAAGCTCCGGGCCCGCGAGTTCCACCAGATCGCGGGCCGCGCGGGACGCGCCGGTTACGACACCCTCGGCACCGTTGTGGTCGAGGCCCCCGAACACGACATCGAGAACGCGCGTCTGGTGGCCAAGGCAGGCGACGATCCGAAGAAGCTCAAGCGCGTGCAGCGCAAGAAGGCACCCGACGGTTTCGTCTCGTGGGGCGAGCCGACGTTCGAGCGGATCATTGCCGCAAGCCCGGAGCCGCTCACGTCCCGATTCTCGGTGAGCAACGCCATGCTGCTCAATGTCATTGCCCGGCCGGGCAATTGCTTTCATGCCATGCGCCACCTGCTCGAGGACAATCACGAGACCCGGCCCGCTCAGCGCAAGCACATCCTGCGGGCACTCTCGCTCTACCGCGGTCTGGTCGATGCGGGCATCGTCGAGCAACTCGACGAGCCGGACGCCGACGGTCGACACGCTCGACTGACGGTGGACCTGCAACCGGACTTCGCGCTCAATCAGCCGCTGTCGACGTTCGCGGTCGCGTCCTTCGATCTGCTCGACGCCGAATCACCGACCCATGCCCTCGATGTGGTGTCGATCATCGAATCGACCCTCGACGATCCGCGTCAGATCCTGATGGCGCAGCAACACGCCGCGCGCGGCGAAGCGGTGTCGCAGATGAAGGCCGACGGCATCGAGTACGACGAGCGAATGGAGCTGCTCGAGGAGGTCACGTGGCCGAAACCTCTTGCAGAGCTGCTCGTTCCGGCGTTCGAGATCTATCGGGGCACCCACCCGTGGCTCTCCGAGGTCGGCCTGTCACCCAAGTCCGTGGTGCGCGACATGGTCGAGCGCGCGATGACGTTCGCAGAATTGATCAGCCACTACGGTTTGATGCGGTCCGAGGGACTCGTCCTGCGCTATCTCGCCGACGCCTATCGCACACTGCGCCAGACGGTTCCGCCGGAGTCTCGAACCGAAGAGGTACAGGACATCACCGAGTGGCTGGGCGAGCTCGTCCGGCAGGTGGATTCGAGCCTGCTCGACGAGTGGGAGAACCTGACCGACCCCGGTGCCGAGCCGGAAGCGCTCGTGGAGGCGTACGGATCCGATGTGCCACGTCCGATCTCGGCCAACCCGCGGGCCTTCCGAATTCTCGCGCGCAACGCGATCTTCCGCCGCGTGGACCTAGCGGCGCGCCGACAGTGGAATACGCTCGACGAACTCGACGACGGCCCGGACTGGGAGACGGAACTGGAACCGTTCTTCGCCGAGTACGGCTCGATCGGGACCGGCCCATCGGCCCGCGGCCCCGCGTTGTTCACCCTGAACGTCGGTGCGGAAACCACGACGGTGCGTCAGGTGTTGGAGGACCCCGACGGGGACCACGGCTGGTCGCTCGACGCCGTCGTCGATGTGCCGGAGTCCGACGCGGCGGGCGAGATCGTGTTCGACGAGATCGTGATCACGCCCGGCTGAGGCCACCTGCGTTGCCGGCGCGAACCTCGGCGGCGAGAAGACTTGCCAGCGCACTGTATTCGGCCGAGCGCGCACTCGTGGATCGGTGTACGAGACCGATGGTGCGGCCTGGAGCTGGGTGCGCGAACTCTGCGGTGGACAAGCCCGCACGAGCGACCTCGACATCGACGGCACTGCGCGGCAGCAACGTCAGGCCGAGCCCTCCGGCAACGCACTGCACCACCGTGGTCAACGACGTCGCCCGCGTATCGCTCGCATCGGGCGCGATGTCGACCGAGCGGCACAGGTCCAGGGTCTGCTCGCGCAGACAGTGCCCCTCGTCGAGCAGGAGCAGAGGCAGGCCCCGGAGGTCGGTGACCGTCAGATCCCGACGCCCCGCGAGGGCGTGCTCGGCAGGGAGTGCGAGCACGAAATCCTCTGCGTACATGGGTATTTCGATCAGACCCGGATCAGCGAAGGGCAGCGCGAGAACGGCGACGTCGAGTGCACCGGACCGGAGTGCGTCGAGCAGTCGGGCGGTGTGATCTTCCACTATCTTCGGCACGAGATCGGGGTACTCGGCGCGCACGGCCGGGAGCATTGCCGGCAGCACGTACGGCGCCACGGTGGGAATGATTCCGAGCCGGATACCACCGGTCAGACGACCGCCCAATCCTGCTGCGGTAGCAACCAATCCGTCCACGGCCTCGAGTGCTGCAGTGGCACGACCGAGCAACTGACTGCCGGCCGACGTCAGCAACACCCTGCGGGTGCTGCGCTCGACCAGCTGCACCCCCAGCCCCTGCTCGAGCGCAGCCAGGGCCTGCGACAGAGACGGTTGGCTGATGTTCGATTGCGTTGCTGCAGTGCCGAAATGGCGATGTCGCGCGATCGCTACGAAGGCTCGCAGATGCGACAGGGTCGGCTGATAGCTTCGATCGGTCACGCCTATGAGTGTAGTGCCACTCATCACGTTTACCTTTCACAACATTTTTGGCACACTCGTACCGGTCGGCCGGGCTCGCACGGCTGCAGTCACGCCACCGACCCCAACCGCTCACATACGGAACCGACGCGATCATTCGACACGAGGAGACCACATGGCACTGTTGACAATTGGCGACCAGTTCCCTTCATACAACCTGACCGCCGTCATCGGCGGAGACCTGTCCAAGGTGAACGCCCAGCAGCCCGACGACTACTTCACCACGGTCACCAGTGACGATCACGCAGGCAAGTGGCGCATCGTCTTCTTCTGGCCCAAGGACTTCACGTTCGTCTGCCCCACCGAGATCGCCGCGTTCGGCAAGCTGAACGAGGAGTTCGAGGACCGCGATGCACAGGTCCTCGGCGCTTCGGTCGACAACGAGTTCGTCCACTTCCAGTGGCGAGCACAGCACGACGAGCTCAAGGCGCTTCCCTTCCCCATGCTGTCGGACCTCAAGCGCGAATTGGCCTCTGCCACTGGCGTTCTCAACGCCGACGGCGTTGCCGACCGCGCCACGTTCATCGTCGACCCCAACAACGAGATCCAGTTCGTGTCGGTCACGGCAGGCTCGGTCGGACGCAACGTGGACGAGGTCCTGCGAGTTCTCGATGCCCTGCAGTCCGACGAGCTGTGCGCCTGCAACTGGAAGAAGGGTGATCCCACCATCGACGCGGGCGAACTGCTGACGGCGAGCGTCTGACATGACGATCGACAACCTCAAGAACGCCGTCCCCGAGTACGCCAAGGACCTCAAGCTCAACCTCGGTTCCATCGCTCGTTCCACGGTTCTCAGCGAGCAGCAGCTGTGGGGCACCCTGCTGTCGGTGGCCGCAGCGTCGAAGTCCGCAACGACGCTGAAGGAGATCGCCGAGGACGCCGCCGATTCACTGTCGGCCGAGGCGTACAACGCGGCACTCGGTGCCGCGTCGATCATGGGCATGAACAACGTCTTCTACCGAACCAAGGGGTACCTGGACGGTAAGTACGACGATCTGCGCGCCGGCCTGCGCATGAACATCATCGGCAACCCCGGCGTGGACAAGGCCGACTTCGAGCTGTGGTCGCTCGCGGTGTCGGCCGTCAACGGGTGCAACCACTGCCTGGAGGCACACGAGAAGACTCTGCGTGCCGAGGGCGTCGACCGCGAGACGATCTTCGAGGCCATCCGCGCCGCGTCGATCGTCGCGGGTGTCGCGCAGGCGATCGAAGCAGGCCGAATCCTCGACGGTGCCTCCGTCTGAGCTTCGACTCGATCTGTTCACCGAACGAGGGATCCGCGGCCGCGGGTCCCTCGTTCGGCGTTTGGAAGCGTCCGGGGTATGGCTACCGACGTGTCCGTCGTCCGAGTGTTCACCGATGCCGACGGTAGATTCGGCAACCCCCTCGGCATCGTGGCCGCAGATGACGTCGACGAGGCGGACAGGCAGCAGTTCGCCACCGAGCTCGGCTTCAGCGAGACGGTGTTCGTTCATCGCTCCGAGTCCGGTACGGCCTCGGCCACCATCTACACCCCCGCCGTGGAGCTGCCCTTCGCCGGACATCCCACGGTCGGACTCTCGTGGTGGCTCCGAGAGCAGGGCCACCCGGTCGGGGTGCTCACCGTCCCTGCCGCACCGTTGAACATCCGCTACGACGGCGAACACACCTGGGTTCGCGCCCGCGCCGACTGGACTCCGCAGTTCACCTTCCATCAGGTCGACGATGCGGCCGAGGTGGCGGCAGCAGACCCGAGTGCGTACGACAGTGGGCACCACTACGTCTGGGCCTGGACCGACGAAGAGCACGGCGCACTACGCTCGCGCATGTTCGCGCCGATGATGGGTATCGCCGAGGACGAGGCGACCGGTGCTGCCGCTGTCCGGCTGACCGGCGAACTCGGTCGGAGTCTGAACATCGTGCAGGGAGCCGGATCTCGGTTGCACACCACCGTCGACGACGGCTGGGTGGAACTGGGCGGACGCACCGCGGCGGACGCGTCGATCAGCGTGTGACGGGTACGTCCACTTCGATTTCCTCGCCCAGACGAACTCCGTCGGCGAGCGGGAGCCGGTCGCCGCTCCAGAACTTGCCGGGGTCGAACCAGTTGGCCTTCTTGTTGCCGGTGAGCAGACCCATCGCGTCGTAGGTCATGGCGACCACCTCGGCGCAGTAAGCGGTTTCGAGGGCGGCTCCCTCGCGTCGCTGCGCCGCAGTGCGGGGACTCGGCCCCGGAACCACCGTCCGGCCAGCGCCGCAGTGGTCGGGAAAGCCGTTCCGTCCATGCGGGCGATGGTGCGCAGCAGGGCATCTTCCTGCGCTGTCGTCACGGACTCGTCCAATTGTCGCAGCCAACAACGCTGTTCGTACTTCGTGGCCCATTGGGTGACGGCCGCACGCAGATCGTGCAGCTGAACGCCGCGTTGAAAATTTCCGCTCCACATGTCCTGCAACGACTTTCCCAGTTCGGCGTGCCACATCAACGGCGGCAGGTCGTCGATCACGACGGCCATTCCGACGTGGTTGACGGGACTGTTGGTCAGTGCCTGGATAGCGCGATCGGCGTTCGACTGTCCGCGGAAGATCCAGATGTCGCCCGTTCTGGTGGCCTCGACTGCGGTATCGAGGCTGATTCGCGACGGATTCATGGTCCACACCCTAGATCTCGTGACGGTACGGTGGCCGGATGAACGTGTGGAAGGCCCTCGGTCTCGCCGGGATGGTCGGTGTCGCGGCTACCGGGGCGTTGGTGGTCCGTTCCGAACGCAAGCGTCGTGCGTATGCGCCCGAGGAAGTGCGCGATCAGTTGCATCGGCGCTTTGCCGCCATCTCCGACGAGCCGCAGCCGGCAGCTGCTCCCCCGCTCTCGCGCGGTAAGCAGCTGCTGAGCAGGCTCCGGTTCAGCCGAGCGCGCTGAGGATTCGCGCGGCCAGCTCTTCGATCTCGCGTCGGTCATCACGAATGCCGGCGAGATCTGCATCGCACCCTGACCGGCCGCGCGGCTCGATACGCCGTGCGCTCGAAGCGTCTTGACGAAGGGCAATGCCTCGGCCGGGTCGGCGAGCTGCACGGCGGCAACCGCACCGATTCCGCTGCGGATCTCCGACACTCGCTCGTGTGCGGCCAGTGGCGCGAGGTGGGTGTGCAACGCTGCTCGATGCGCTTCGAGTGTGACAGCAGTTCCTCGCGCTCGATGATGTCGAGGTTGGCCATCGCTGCCGCGGCCGCTCCGGCATGGCCACCGTAGGTGTACCCGTGCCGCCACCACACGCCGCCCGCGAAGAACGGCTCGGCGATCGTCGGGGCGATGAACACAGCACCCATCGGTACGTATCCGGATGTCAGGCCTTTGGCGGTGGTCATCAGGTCGGGTTCGAGCTCGAATCGGGTGGAGGCGAACCAGCTGCCGCCGATCCGGCCGAATCCGGTGACGACCTCGTCCGCGACGAACAGTACGTCGTTGTCGCGGCAGATCTGCCGCACCTCGCGCAGGTACCCCTCCGGCGGCAGGTAGATTCCGCCTGCACCGATGACGGGCTCACAGAAGAATGCGGCCACGTTCTCGGCACCGACCTCCTCGATCAGCGCCAGCAGAGACTTCGCGTCGTCCCACGCCACCGTTCGGGCGTCGGACATGAGCTCGCCGTAGTGCTCCTTGTTCACCGGAATGCCGGCGAGAGCAGTCCCCGCGACATGCATCCCGTGGTAGGCCTTCTGCCGACCGACGATCAGTTTCTTGCTCGGTCGACCCATTTCCACCCAGTAGCGCCGCGCGAGTTTCGCGGCGGTATCGATGGAGTCCGAGCCACCCGAGGTGAAGAAGATCTTGCTGCCCGGTACCGGGGCGATCGCGGCGAGACGATCGGCGAGCGCGAGTGTGGTCTCGGGTACGAAGTCGCCGAAGTTCGAGTAGTGAGCGATCGAGCTCAACTGCGTCGCAACGGCGTCGGCGATCTCACGACGGCCGTGGCCGACATTGGTGAACCACAGGCCCGCGGTCGCGTCGAGGTACTCGGTACCCGCGTGGTCGTAGATGTAGGCACCCTCACCGCGAGAGACGACGAACGGGCCGCCGGCCGTGACGGCACCCATGTCGCGAAGCCGTGCCAGAGCGCGGAAGAGTGTGTGGTTCCGGTGGCAGAAGACATGCGGTACACAGTAGTCACGTGGATCCGGCCGAGCCCGATCCGTACCTCCACCGTCCGGCGATCCGCCCGAGTGCACCGACCGCAAGAGCCATCAGCGCGAAGGCGACGGTGAGAACCAGCAAGCCGATCACGAGCGCGAGGTAGCCCTGGACCCGTGGGTCGAGAAACGGGTAGGGATACCAATCGACAACGGGCCCACGGACGAGAGTGTAGATCCCGTAGAGAAGCGGAAACAGCAGCCATGTCAGGCTGCGCGATTCCGAGATCTGCCGTCGCGGTGGTGTGAGGATCCAGTCGATCAGCAGGACGACGGGCATGATGCGATGCACCACGTTGTTCGTCCACGGATCCGCCACGCCCACATCGATGTTCGCCAGCAGTACTGCGTAGATGATTCCGGTGATGACCATGTACAGGGTGACGGCACCACGGATGAGCTGCCAGTGTGCTGCCCGTGGATCGATGACACCCCCAACCGTCAACACCAGCACCGTCAGCACGTTGCTCATGACGGTGAAGTAGCTGAAATAGTTGGCCAACGAGAACGTCGGGGACGCGAGACCGTCCACGACGATCGAGATCAGTGCCGAGGCAGTGAGCACTGCGAACAGCACGCGCAACGTCCTGATCGGTACGGGAGTGCGCGCTGGGCCGGTCACATCCTGCGAGATGCTCATGCGGCGATCCTGGCACAGTCACGGCCTGCATTCGGCGGCACTGCCGATACGGATATCCTGGTCCGAGTATGTCTACCTCGAATCCGTCCGTTCAGCGTCGCGCTCTCGCCACACGTCTGGCCCAGGTCACCATCCGCGACGAGAACCGGCTGCGGCGACGACTGGACAAGGCTCGCACCGACGACGCATTCGCCGCTCTCGACCGCGACATCGCCCGCGCCGAAACCGTGGTCGCCAATCGCCGAGCTGCGGTCCCCACCCTCGAATTTCCCGAGTCACTTCCGGTCAGTCTTCGCAAGGACGACATCGCAGCGGCCATCGCCGAGCACCAGGTGGTCATCGTCGCCGGCGAGACCGGATCCGGCAAGACCACTCAGATTCCCAAGATCTGCCTCGAACTGGGGCGCGGGATCCGGGGCTCGATCGGTCACACGCAGCCCCGTCGGCTCGCCGCGCGTACCGTGGCCGAGCGCATCGCCGAGGAGGTGGGCGAACCACTGGGTGAATCCATCGGCTACAAGGTGAGATTCACCGACCAGTCCTCGGATTCGACCCTCGTCAAGCTGATGACCGACGGCATCCTGCTGGCGGAGATCCAGCGAGACAGACTGCTCCGTCAGTACGACACCCTGATCATCGACGAGGCCCACGAGCGCAGCCTCAACATCGACTTCATCCTGGGCTACCTCGCGCAGCTTCTCCCCCGCAGACCCGACCTGAAGATCGTCATCACCTCGGCGACGATCGATCCCGAACGGTTCGCTCAGCACTTCGCACGGGACGGCGTGCCCGCGCCGATCATCGAGGTCTCCGGCCGCACGTTCCCGGTCGAAATGCGCTATCGACCACTGACTGTCGACGCCGGAGACACGACGATCGACCTCGACCCCGTCGACGCGACCTGCCAGCCGTCGACGAGCTGATGGCCGAGGGCGACGGCGACATTCTTGTATTTCTGTCGGGGGAACGCGAGATTCGCGACACCGCCGATGCGTTGAACGACCGCAATCTGCGCAACACCGAGATCGTTCCGCTGTACGCGAGACTCTCTGCGGCCGAGCAGCATCGAGTGTTCTCACCGCACTCGGGCAGGCGCGTGGTGCTCTCGACGAACGTTGCGGAGACGTCGCTGACGGTCCCCGGCATCCGCTACGTGGTGGACCCGGGTACGGCCCGAATCTCGCGATACTCGTTGCGAACCAAGGTTCAGCGGCTCCCCATCGAGCCGATCTCCCAGGCATCGGCGCGGCAGCGGGCCGGCCGCTGTGGCCGCGTTGCCGACGGCATCTGCATCCGGTTGTATTCCGAAGAGGATTTCGAGTCGCGTCCGCAGTTCACCGAGCCGGAGATTCTGCGTACCAACCTGGCGTCGTGATCCTGCAGATGACCGCACTCGGGCTGGGCAAGATCGATGCGTTCCCGTTCGTCGAACCGCCCGATCCGCGCAGCATCAGGGACGGCATCGGACTGCTCGAGGAACTCGGGGCGCTCAAACCTGCCACCAAGGACGGCACCGCGGAGCTCACCCCCATCGGCCGTGAACTCTCGGCACTACCGGTCGATCCTCGGATGGCGCGGATGCTCGTCGAGGCCAACGGCAACGGCTCTCTGCGCGACGCGTTGGTGGTCGTGGCCGCCTTGTCGATTCAGGACGTTCGGGAGCGGCCGGCCGAGCATCAGCAAGCGGCGGACGAGAAGCATGCGCGTTTCGCGGTGGAGAACTCCGACTTCCTCGCGTACGTGAAGCTCTGGACCTATCTGCGCGAACAGCGGAACGAATTGTCCTCCAACCAGTTCCGACGCATGTGCCGCACCGAGTTCCTGCACTATCTACGGATTCGCGAGTGGCAGGATCTGCACGGCCAGCTGCGTCAGATCACCCGCGGGCTCGGGTGGACGGTGCCCGACGCGACTCCACCGAGACCGCACTGCATCAGTCGCTACTGTCCGGACTGCTCTCGCACGTCGGCCTCAGGGAGGGCGACAAGCGCGAGTTCCTCGGCGCGCGCGGAGCTCACTTCGCCATCTTCCCCGGGTCGGGTCTGTTCAAGAAGCCCCCGCGCTGGGTCATGGCCGCCGAACTGGTCGAGACCGGACGCCTGTGGGGCCGGATGGCTGCTCGCATCGAGCCAGAGTGGGCCGAGCGGTTGGCACCGCACCTGGTCAAGCGGACGTACTCGGAACCGCACTGGTCCATCAAGCGGGAATCGGCGATGGCCTACGAACGGGTGACGCTGTACGGCATTCCGTTGGTGACGCAACGTCCGGTGAACTACCACCGCATCGACGCCGAGGCGTCCCGAGAGCTGTTCATCAGACATGCGCTGGTGGAGGGTGAATGGAAGACCCAGCACGCGTTCTTCCACAAGAACCGGGCTCTGCTCGACGACGTGGGTGAACTCGAACATCGCGCACGGCGACGAGACATCGTGGTCGACGACGATGCTCTCTTCGACTTCTACGACGCACGCATCGCCCCGGAGGCGGTGTCGGCGAGGCACTTCGACACCTGGTGGAAGAAGGCCCGCAGACAGGACCCGCACCTACTCGACTTCACCACCGACACCGTCGTCAACTCCGACGCGGCCTCGGTACTGACCGGGGCGTATCCCGACGCATGGCGACAGGGCGAGATCCAGTTCCCCCTGACGTATCAGTTCGAGCCGGGCACCGCGGCCGACGGAGTCACCGCTCGTATTCCGATCGCGCTGCTCGCTCAGGTACAGCCGGTGGGCTTCGACTGGCTGGTCCCGGGGATGCGCGGCGAGTTGGTGACCGCTCTGATCAAGACACTGCCGAAGGCACTGCGCCGCAACGTCGTCCCGGCTCCCGACTTCGCGGCCGCGGCGTTGGCGGTCATGAAGCCGCGCGCGGAAACTCTGGTGACGGCCTTGGCACGTGAGCTGTCTCGGGCTGCGCAGTGCCACATCACGGCGAAGGACTTCGATGTTGCGGCACTGCCCGAGCACCTGAGGATGACGTTCGCGGCCGTCGACCCGTCCGGAAAGGTGTTGGGCAGCAACAAGGATCTGACCGTTCTGCGCACCGAACTGTCCGGGGAGGTCGGTCGCCAGGTGGCGAGTGCGGTGGGTGACGCGGAACGCGCGCCCTCGCTGGCCTGGACTTCGGGCACGCTCGGCCGGTTGGAGTCGACGGTCACCAGAGAAGTGGCCGGACAGAAGGTCACCGGCTACCCGGCGTTGGTACCCGAGGGACCGGGCGTCGCGGTGCGGGTCCTCAGCACCCCCGCCGAGGCGCGGGCCGCGATGCGGTCGGGAACCCGAGCCCTGCTGCTGTCGACGGCACCGAAGGGAACCAAGGCATTGCTGGCCGGACTACCGACCGCCGAACGCCTTGCCCTGGGCCAGAATCCGTACGGCGGAGTCGATGCGCTCCTCGAAGAATGCCGGGCTCTGGCGGTCGAGGAAGCGATGGATGCGCACGGTGGACCGGTACGCGATCCCGAGGCCTTCGACAAGCTCAGGGCACTCGTCGACGCGGAGGTTCCGCAGCGTACCGCCGCGGTGCTGGCCCTGGTTCGCCCGGTGTTGACCGCTGCCCTGGCACTGTCCGCGCAACTGCACTCCTCCTCGGGTGAGCCGGCGGACGATGTTCGGGAACAGCTCGACGGCTTGATCTTTCGCGGGTTCGTCACCGAGTTCGGTTCTCGCAGATTGGCGGACCTGCCGCGCTATCTGGCCGCTGCGACGAAGCGGTTGGCGACGCTGCCGAGCAGTGCAGGCCGGGACGCGGCGGCGATGGACGTACTCGATCGGGTGTACGCCTCGTACGGACGACTGTTGGATTCGCTTCCGGAAAGCAGAAAGAACAGTTCCGGGGTACAGGAGCTGTTCTGGATGATCGAGGAACTGCGCGTCGGACTGTTCGCCCAGGGCATTCGCACGGCGTATCCGGTATCGGAGAAGCGCATCGAGAAGGCGATCTCGGACCAGAGTCGTTGACGGGCGGGACTGTCAGTCGATGTCGGCGGACTCGCGGTGCTTGCGCAGTTCGTGGATTTCCTTCTCGAAGTCCTCGGCCGAGCTGAACGAGCGGTAGACGGAAGCGAAGCGCAGGTAAGCCACTTCGTCCAGATCGCGGAGCGGACCGAGTATGGCCAACCCCACTTCGTTGCTGGGGATCTCCGCGGATCCCGCTGCACGGATGGCGTCCTCGACCTGCTGTGCCAGCAGGTTCAGCGCGTCGTTGTCGACATCTCTGCCCTGGCAGGCACGTCGGACTCCCTTGACGACTTTCTCGCGGCTGAACGGCTCGGTGACGCCGCTGCGCTTCACGACTGCGAGCACGGCAGCCTCGACAGTCGTGAATCGACGACCGCACTCAGGGCAGGAGCGACGCCGCCGGATTGCTTGCCCCTCGTCCATCTCACGCGAGTCGACCACGCGTGAGTCGGGATGCCTGCAGAACGGGCAATGCATGAGGGATCCTCCGTCGTAGCCGATGCTCCGACGACGAGCACGCACATCGGGGCAGTCTGTCGAGGATACTCAGTCTTCTCGAACCCGACGGGGCCGGTGGTCATCTGCCGGGCGTGTACTCGACGACAGCTCCGTCGTGCACCTCGACCACACCCGCCGGTTGCGCGCCGGCCTCGGGGGCAACGGCCCGCAGGTTCGCAATGCCGATCAGTCCGCCCGCGACGACCAGGACCGCCAACATCCACAACATCAGCGATCGAATCCGAACAGGCTGGCTCGCGAAGTGCGCCGAGGTCGCGTCGAACTCGCGATCGGCCACCTCGCGATCGGTGACGTCGGTCCACGACGGGTCCAGGACGGGCAG
>NZ_BAOX01000080.1:0-17733 GCF_000813105.1 Rhodococcus sp. BS-15
GGAACCGTTCACGCGGTCACGCGACGCTGGGACACCGCGGCCGCGGACACTACCGCGTCGATGTGGGCGGCGCACGTGGCCGGTCCGGACGAGACGACACACGGCGAGGTCGACCGCGGCGTAGTCCAGCCCGTGTCGCGAAGTGCTCGCCGCGGACTTCATCGCCGCCGGGTGCCGAAGCCGGGTGGCCGCGCCATCGCTGCGTCGGTCGCGGTCGGTGCCTTTCTTTCCGCGGCAGCGACGGCTCCGAACACCGGGTCGCAGGACAGTGTGGCGCTCAGCGCCGCGAGTATCGATCGACCTCCCGCCGGCGTCCTGCCGCCGAGCCCGGTCGTTGCCTCACCCCCCGCAGGTGTTGCAGTTGCCCGATCTCGATGTCGGCCGACTCGCGCAGCGCATGACCGAGCAACTCGCCGAGGGGGGGAGTTCGGGGCGGCGGAGCGCGCTGCACGCGATGCCGAGGCGCGCCGCCCGCTCTCGGTGGTGCCGGTGTCTGGCACATTGACCTCCGGTTCTGGGCCACGTTGGGGGACAACGCATTACGGACTCGACATCGCCAACACGATCGGGACGCCGATCGTATCGGTGACCGACGGCGAGGTCATCGAATCAGGGCCGGCGCAAGGGTTCGGCCTGTGGGTGCGAATTCGTCAGGACGACGGCACGATCGGGGTGTACGGGCACATAGACCAGGCGCTCGTCACCGCCGGTCAACGTGTGAAAGCCGGCGAGCTCATTGCTACGGTAGGCAACCGAGGCCAATCCACCGGACCCCACCTGCATTACGAAGTGTGGCAACCCGACGGTGCCAAGTCCGACCCGACGGCGTGGCTGTCGGCACGCGGAGTCGATATCAGCTGACACGACAAGGAAAGAAGAACTGGCGATGAAAAGGCTCGGTGATCTCGAAGCGGAGGTGATGAACGTGCTCTGGGAATGCGATCGACCGCAGTCGGTCCACGACCTGCGTGAACTCATGGCCGACAGAAACCCCGCCTACACCACGATCCTGACCGTCGTGACCCATCTCCACGAGAAGGGGTGGGTCGAGCGGACCAAGCAGTCACGCGCGTACCTGTACTCCCCGGTGCAGTCGCGCGCGGAGGCCACCTCGCAAGCTCTGCGCGAAATCCTCGACACCAGCACCGACTCGGCCGCCGTCCTGATGCATTTCGCGAAAACCGTCACCGACGACGAGCTCGACGCTCTGCGGGGGAACCTGCCGGACGTGAACCGGTGATCGTCGCGCTGGTGTTGCTCCTCGCGGCGATCATCGCGGCCGTCGCCCTGCCGCGGCCGCTGACCTCTCTCACCCGCACCGTGAGCCCCACTCTCGCCTTGACCGCATGGATCGGCAGCATCGCCGGGGTGCTGTTTCTCGTGGGATCCGCGGTGACCGTGTTGCTCTGGCCCGGCCATGCGCCCGCCGAGGGCATGGTCGAACTCGCCGTCCGCTGTCTGGGCTCACTGCAACACGCGGCCCAGCCGTGGATCGGCGAAGCGGTCGCCGGAGCATCGGTCGTCCTCGCGGCGTCGGCGTCGGCGCGCGTCCTGCGCTCGACTCGCCGTCAACTTCGAGCCCGGTCCAAAGTCCGCGACTATCACCGCGATGTCATCGCCGTCGTCGCTCGCACGGACCCCGGACCAGAACCGATCATGTGGCTCGACCACCCGCTCCCGCTGGCCTACAGCATCGACGGTCGCCCCGGCTACGTCGTGGCCACCGAAGGCCTGCTCGCCCATCTCGATCCCGATCAACAGCGAGCTGTGATCGCACACGAACGAGCCCACCTGCGCGGGCGCCACCACCGCATCGTCAACATCTGCGAGATCCTGGCAGCGGCGTTCCCTCGCGTTCCCCTGTTCGCCGCAGCACCTGCAGCGGTGCGGGTTCTGGTCGAGGTCGCCGCGGACCGGTCCGCGGCCGCGGTCACCAGCGCCGACACTGTACGTTCGGCACTGTCGACGGTCTCGCAGGCGCATTCTGCACGTCCACTGTGGGCACTGGGCCTGATCGGCGAATCGACCACCGAACGACTCCGCCACCTCGATACGAGCGCGCAGATGCCGACCCGGACAGTGCCCGGCGCATACGCTGCCGCCGCCGTACTGCCGCTCGTGGTGCCGGCCGCCATGGCAATCCTCACCCTCAGTGCGATCTCCGCCGCAGCGTGTGCGGCCGTACTGACCTGACCCACCCAAATACTATGCAGCATAGTATTTGAGTTAGGCTGTCGGACGCGTCCTGTAATTCGCGTGCGATTCGAAGGTGGTTCCATGACGGCGCTGACATCTCCTCCGGCTGCGCCGGCGGTTCGCCCCTATCCACCCCGCGGGGCCCGCAAGGGGTCGTTCCTGCACACGATGGTCACCACCACCGATCCGAAGGTCATCGGACTGATGTACCTGGTGACCTCGTTCGGATTCTTCCTCGTCGGCGGCCTCATGGCCTTGATCATGCGCTCCGAACTTGCCGTTCCGGGAATGCAGTTCCTCTCCAACGAGCAGTACAACCAGCTCTTCACCATGCACGGCACGATCATGCTGCTGCTCTACGCCACCCCGATCGTCTTCGGCTTCGGCAACTACATCCTGCCGCTGCAGATCGGCGCACCCGATGTCGCCTTCCCCCGGCTCAATGCCTTCTCCTACTGGCTCTATCTGTTCGGCGCACTGGTCACCACCGCCGGGTTCATCAGCCCCGGCGGTGCCGCCGACTTCGGCTGGACCGCATACACCCCGTTGAGCAGCGCCGTCTACTCCCCCGGTATCGGATCCGACCTGTGGATCGTGGGCCTGCTCATCGCAGGCCTGGGCACCATCCTGGGCGGGGTCAACATGGTCACCACCGTGGTGTGCCTGCGCGCACCGGGAATGACGATGTTCCGCATGCCGATCTTCACCTGGAACATCCTGGTGACCTCGATCCTGATCTTGCTGGCGTTCCCACTGCTGACCGCAGCGCTGATGGGCCTGCTCGCCGACCGGAAACTCGGCACCCACATCTTCGATCCCGCCAACGGCGGGGCGTTGCTCTGGCAGCACCTGTTCTGGTTCTTCGGTCACCCCGAGGTCTACATCATCGCGCTACCGTTCTTCGGAATCGTCTCGGAGATCTTCCCGGTCTTCTCCCGCAAACCCATCTTCGGGTACAAAGGTCTGATCTACGCCACCGTCGGCATCGCAGCCCTGTCCATCGCGGTGTGGGCGCACCACATGTATGCCACCGGCGCCGTGCTGCTGCCGTTCTTCTCGTTCATGACCTTCCTCATCGCTGTGCCGACCGGGGTGAAGATCTTCAACTGGATCGGCACCATGTGGCGCGGCCAGGTCACCCTCGAATCCCCCATGCTCTTCTCCATCGGATTCCTCGTCACGTTCGTCTTCGGCGGGCTGTCCGGAGTGCTCCTGGCGAGCCCGCCCATCGATTTCAACGTCACCGACACCTACTTCGTCGTCGCGCACTTCCACTACGTCGTGTTCGGAACGGTCGTCTTCGCGACCTATGCGGGGATCTACTTCTGGTTTCCGAAGATGACCGGCCGCATGCTCGACGAACGACTGGGCAAGTGGCACTTCTGGATGACGTTCCTCGGATTCCACGCCACCTTCCTCGTCCAGCACTGGCTCGGAGCGCAAGGAATGCCGCGCCGGTACGCCGACTATCTTCCGTCCGACGGGTTCACCACCCTCAACCAGGTCTCGACCGTGGGATCGTTCGTTCTCGGAGCCTCGACGCTGCCGTTCATCTGGAACGTCTTCAAGAGCTACCGCTACGGCGAAGTGGTCACTGTCGACGACCCGTGGGGGTTCGGTAACTCCCTCGAGTGGGCGACCAGTTGCCCACCGCCGCGGCACAACTTCACCGAGATGCCCCGAATCCGCTCCGAGCGGCCGGCGTTCGAGCTTCACTATCCGCACATGGTCGAACGCATCCGCGCCGAGCAGCACGTCGGTGGCCCGCACTCGGATTCGATCGCGCCCTCGGAAGTGATCACCGAAGCCATCGCCGGCCATGAACGATCCGATCCTCCGGACCCGGTGAAATAACCATCGCCGCAGAAGTGACCCACCGCTAAACCGCCCTCCCTACTACTATGACCCGTAGTTGTTGGGTCGGGCTCGATACAGAGGAGTACCCCACGTGAAACGTCTGATGCTGATTGCCGTGATGATCTGCGGGACAGCATTGTTCGCTGCGGCGCCGGCGTCGGCGCACAGCGAACTGGTCAGCTCCGACCCGCCCGCCGATGCCACACTCGACTTCGCGCCGATCGGTGTCGGTCTGGTGTTCAACCAGGACATCAACGAATCGTTCGCGACCATCAGCGTCGTGGGTCCTGGCGACACTCAGTGGGCACAGGGAACGGCCACGGTCGAGGGCCCCGACGTATCGGTCCTGCTCGAGGACGGACTCCCCAACGGGGAGTACACCGTCGGCTACCGGGTCACCTCCGCGGACGGGCACCCGATCACCGGATCGTACGGTTTCTCCGTCGACGTTGCGGCGACCGCCACCCCTCAGGACGCCGCTGCACAGCAGTCGCAGAGCGGTGCGACCTCGACCTCGCCGACTCCTGCTACCACGGCAACGCAGCCCTACGATCCCAACAATCCGTCCGCCAGCGAAGACCGGCCACCGAAACAGAACACCATGATGCTGCTCTCGATCGTGGGCCTGGCTGTGCTCGGTCTCGGTGCCATCGCCCTGACCCTGGTGATCCGAGGCAAGAACAAGCAATGACAGGGTGCCGATGATCATCGCTGCCGTTGCTCCCCCGGAAGGGCCGCCGACGCTGGCAGCGTTGTTGAGCTGGGATCTTCCTCCCCTACCGATCCTGCCGATCGCCGGTGTCGTCATGGCCGGGCTGTACTGCTGGGGGCTCTACCGGGTCCGCGGTCGAGGTATCGCATGGTCGCGGTGGCGGAGTGCGAGTTTTCTGCTCGGTTGCGCGGCGCTGGTCCTGGTGACCGGACTGCAGATCGAACGCTACGGCTACAGCCTGTTCAGCGTCTTCATGTTCCAGCATCTGACGTTGTCGATGACCATCCCACCGTTGTTGGTGGTGGGTTCGCCCGGACGACTTCTCCTGCGAGCCACCGCGCATCACGGAGCCGGTAGGTGGGTACTGATCGCGGCGCTGACGGGGTTGCGTAGCCGCGCCGGACGCATCGCTCTCCATCCCGGGCTGACGATCCCGTTGTTCCTTTTCAGCTACTACGGGCTGTATCTGTCGTCGATCTTCGATGTTCTCGCCATCACAGTCATCGGGCACGTATCGATGGAGATCTTCTTCTTCGCCAGCGGGCTGCTGTTCATCATCCCTGTGCTCGCCGTCGGCCCCCTCCCCGTTCGGCAGAGCAATCTGGGCCGGTTGTTCGACCTGTTCGTCGAGATGCCGCTGCACGTGTTCTTCGGTGTCATCTTGATGATGTCGAGCACCCCAATGCTGGCGACCTTCGCCTTCCCACCCCCGGAATGGGGCATCGATCCGGTATCCGATCAGAAGCTCGCCGGAGCGTTGGCGTGGTCCTACGGCGAACCGGTCGCCCTACTGGTCGTGCTCATCTTCTGCATTCAATGGAACCGGGACGAAAAAGAGGAATCGGCCGTCGCGGATCGCCAAGCCGAAGAGGACGGATACAGCGAACTGAACGCTTACAACGACTTCCTCAAACAGATCGGCACCGAAACCCGGTCCCGCACCGGACGATGACGCCAGACACTCTTACCGGCCTGAATGGAAAGCACGATGAGCCACGACGCACGACAGGACAGCAGATGCCACTGATCCGCACACCCTCAACTGCTCGAGGACGGCTTGCCCTACATGTGCTGGCTTACAACGTCGTGCGCCTGCTCCTCGTGTGCGTGGCCGCAGGAGTGCTTTTGGCCGTCGACGCGCTGACCAGTCTCGACATCCCCTTCGTGTTGGTTCTTCTCATCGCACTCGCAGCAAGCCTGCCGCTGTCGGCACTGACCCTCAGGAAACTTCGCCGAACCATCAACGAAGACATCGATGCAGTGGATCGGAAGCGCACCACGAGACGAGGACCAGCGACACGACCACCCCGTACCAAGAGACCGTGAAGCCGCGTGCGAACTTTCGACACAAACCCGGTCGTCGTTCGGTGCGATGTTCGCTGACTCATTCACAATGGGAAGTCGCTTCTGCGGGGTGACCCTCTTGGGATCGTCGCGCGCTGAAAACTATTGGTCGCACTCCGGCATTTCTGCATCTACGAACTCGAGAAGTTCTTCGCTTTCGATCTGTACCAGTCGACCTATACCGTGAATTAGACCAGCAGGTCATACGCCCACTCGTACACCCAGCGAGGTAACGCAGGTGCGTCGAACGGTGCGGCGGCGAAATTCGATTCGACGCGAACTACGCAGTCGGGGATCGCGTCGACGGTGCGGGAGCCGAAGGATCGAGCAGCGACGATCCACTGTCCGCGGTGATGCACTCGGATCGCGGTCGACACGGTGCACCGCCCATCAGAGTATCCGGCGGTGAGCTGGTGGAATTCCCACTCGACGTGCTGGTTCTGTCCGAAGAAGTGTGTCAGCGTCTCGGCGAAGGATGGCCCGTAGAGGGTCCCTCGGTCGGTGTCGATGCGGATGAAATTCATGGCTTCGGCCTCTTCGAGTCATAGCGGCAATGCGAGGTGTGCGTGGAAAGTTGCTCAGAACAGGGGAATTTGGCTGCGCGCCGCGAGACTGTCGCGGAACTCTTGGAACTTGCTTAGAAGGTCTGAGGCGACTGCCTCGGTGTAACAGATGGACCGCGCAACTTCGTTCAGTGTGTTGCCGGCGGCCAGGGCTTCATCTATCTCATGCCCGGCAGCGAGGTTTTCAACTTCGTCCGTATCTCGATGTGCGACGTCTGCGGCGGCCAACCGGACAGAAGCGAGGGCAGCTCGACGCCGCTCACGGCCCGGCTCTGTCTCTTCCCGCGCCGTCACAGTGTGCTACCGCTGCGGAAGGCGTTCAGGCGGTTTGTCGCTTCACGTTGCGCCCTTCCGATTTCGACGAGCTGGTCGAAGAGGAATTCTTCCGGCGCTTCCTCGGCGATCTGCTGAATTCTGATCCCTGCCTCGAAGAAGCTGCGTCGGTAACTTTCCGACAGGACCATGCCGGCGTAGTCGGTTGCCGATGCTCCGCATGCGTTCGCTGCGGTGACGTCGGTCAGTGTTCGACGCAGCCGTGCACCGCGGTGTCCACTGGCACCTGACCGGACAAGAACGCCCAGAACACTCGCGGGGTCGTGTGGGAGGTTGTCGATGATCAGCCCCTGCACGATGCCATACAGCTCGCGATAAACGGGATCGTGGAAATCGTTGGCCTGCAATGACGCTGCAATGCGGGCGGCCTCGTCGGTGTCCTGCAACCACATCAGTGCGCAGATGACCAGTGCTTCCGATGCCGTCTCCGGATGGTCCGTCAGATCAGCGTGATCGTCGTCGGTGGGTTCGACTGCTCTCAACGGGGTCATCTGTTCGCCTCGTTTCTCTTTGCGGGTCTGTTGCGGGAGAACTGGATTCGGTACTCCGGTGGCGCTGTGCTTGGTTATGCCGCGTTGGTCGTCATTGCGGAGGTGTGGGTCAGATGTAGAGAAGGTTCGGTGGTGCGGTGCCGTCGAACTGCTCGAGGCTGTCGAGGACGGCGTTGTAGTTCTCGGGCCTGCAGCTTCCGAGTCCGATGATGAGGGCACAGGTTCCGTCGAGTGTGACGAGGTAGGACGGCGGCGTTCCGTTGTCGGACGATGCGTGCTCGCGTGCGTCGAGGAGGGCGACACGGACGGCATCGGCGGCGGCGCGTTTCGCACCTTGGAGATTGGGTTCTGCTCCGGTTGCGGTAAGAATTTCGGGGTTGTCCTCGGGGTGTGTGGTGACGGTCCAGGTGATCATCGTTTGGTTCCTCGTCGCTCGTGCCGGCCAGCTGCTTCTAATCGAGCGTCACACGAGGTCCGTAACAAAGCGTTCGCTGCGGAGGCGGTCAGGCGAGGGTGTGGATAACTGTGGTGTCGAGTCAGCCTGTGGATAAACGACGTTCGGCCCCGGGGTTGGGGCCGAACGTGTGGTACTAGACGTCGTCGAAGACATCGAGGAGTTTGGCGGGGTCGCGACGGTAGCGGCTGCCGTCGAGAAATACTCCGACGGCAGCACGGTGAACGCGTCGGAGTTCGGCCATCAGGGTGTCGTACCCGATGCGGTCGGTGATGCGCCACGTGACAGGTCCCATGTGCAGGTCTACCCAGTGGATGGTGCGACGTTGTTCGGAGCTGTAGCGGTGGTGCGGCACTGCTGTGTGTTCGGGGCTGTCGAGCCACAAGACGGAGATCGCAGCGGCCCCGAATTCTGCGCCTGGTTGGGCGGGGTGGGGGGCTTGTCCATCGGCTCCGGCAAGTGCGGCCCGGACGGTGGCAAATCCGGTGATGACTGCGGATACTGTTTCGGCGCTGCGGAAGGTCATCATGACGTGACCTAGTGCGACGATCATCTGCGCTTCGTCGGTTGCTGCGGAGGTGGCGGTGATAGTGGCCTGTTGGGGTCCTGTGACCAGGACGGTTGTGTGGGTGACAATTCCGGTGGTTCGGGCGTTGTGTGCGGCGGTGGTCCGTCGTCCTGTGCTGGAAGTACTCTGCGGCATGTCGGGCTCTCTTTCTGTTGCGGGACCGGCTCCCCCGGCCCTTTCGCTCTGCCAATTTCTTTTGCCGTCATCTGGCTCGAAGAAGAGAAGGCGGCGCACTGGACCGGCGTCCTGGCCCTGATCCGGAAAGTTTTCAGCCGCAGGCGCTTTGAAAAGTTTTCGGAGCCCATCGGGCCGGAGCAAGGCGGAGTCAGGATTAGGTAAGACGGGTCAGGGTGTTGCATGCTCGACCGGAGCCAGATGTGCGAAGGAAATTGTTCTTTCGCAGTGCGAAGCGCAGCGGAGCTCTATCCGGAGACCGCCGGAGGTGGTCCCGGGGCAGCACACGTTTCGACGCAGACTGAGCCACCCGAGGCGACCACCTCCCAGCCATCGACAGCCTGGGGCGATTGCGCGGGAGCGACGGAGAGCAACAAAGCTCGATATCGCGGCAGCCCTTCTATTCTGCGGACATGCGGTCACGCTCGCTGGCTGGCGTGTCATCGAATTCGGCTTGCCCATCCGGGTGGCCCTCGCGGATCCCCGCGGTGACTTCTTCCCACTTCCGATATCGGCGCATCGCGGTCGATGCAACGGAGCCGTCCGTTTCTTTACCGATTCGTGCCCACGACCATTCGCGGTGTGCGTGTCGGAGCCGCGCTGTTTCCGCAACTTCCGGTGTGAGGTCGTCTACTTGCAGTCGAGGCGAGTCCGCCGTGTCGACGTGTTCTCCCCACGTGCCGTCTTCGCCCTCTGAGTGATCCCGGCTTGGGCTGGGGCCTTCGTGGCTGAAGTCGGTGTCTGTCCAGTCCCGCTCCGCTGTGGCAGCACTTGGAGCGAATTCCACTCTGACGGCTCCGCGAGGCGCACGAAGTATGACGGCCAGCACTTCGGTCATCGCAAGGAGCGCAATAGGTGCGATGGTGGCAATACCCGCCGAGACGACGGCCGGAAGCAAGGTCGCACTCAACACTGCGTGGTACGGGTTACCCGCAATCGACGCCGATGCGGCAACACGCAAGATCGTGACGACGAAGCGACGGCCCTTGATCGTGCGGTTGTCCGTGTGGTTGGACAGCGCTATGGCTGTCACGGTTGTCGAGACGATCGCCCCGTCCAACACGACTGGAATCACCCACGCTTCGCCGGGACCTATCCCAGCCCTCACCGCGAGATCCCGCAACACAGCGAAACTGAGCCAGAAGGACGCCCCGGCGATGCCAACTGTCAACGCAATGGCTGTTGCCAGGGCCCACTGCAAAATCGCTGGATGCAGCGCAACGACATCCGACGGCTTCGTTGTCAACGGGATTGCCGCTGAATGTGATCGGCTCATCGGATTCTCGGTCCTCGTGCGAGAGGGCCGGTTCGTTGCGGGAAGGGCGCACCGTCGTTGAATCTGTGGCGCAACAACTCCAAATACTCTTCGATCGCCGCATTGACGAGATCCGACGGGCCCCGCGGCGCGCCGGGTGTTGCGGACAGTGCTTCGGCTGCGTTGAGAAGATCGTCGACGGTGGACTGGTAGAGGTAGTACGAACGCTTCTGTTTTGCGTTGTCCGGTGACGGTTGCGCACCGGTCTCGGCCGCCGAAACGGTGTCGGGTGCGTGCTGCGTGTGCTCCGGCGGGTCGACCGGGCTCGACCCGGCGAGTGCGCTCTTCATACGTTCGGGGCGGCCCATCACAGGTGTCCCCTCGTGAGCAGCGAAAGTGTGTCGCGGTAGATCGTCGACAGGCTGCGAGATTGTGTTGTCCCCCAGTCGATCAGGCTGGTTTGGGCCTCCATCGAGTCCTTGATGACAACACGTTTGGGTACGGCATCGCCGAGAACGTTGATGCTCGCGGCGATCTCGATCAGTTGTTCTCGACCGCTGATTGTCGCGATCTCGTGAAGGTTGACGATCGCCCCGAGCATGTCGAGGTCCGGGTTGTAGCTGCGCTTGACTGCGTCGATGGTGCGCAGTAGCCGCGCGAGTCCATTCGCTGAGAACAGCGCGGACTGAGTCACGACGACGGCGGCGCGCGCTGCCACAAGGGCGTTGATGGTCAGCAGATCGAGGCTAGGTGGCAGTCGATCAGGACCACGTCGTAGACGCCTCGCACGACGTCGATTGCGTCGCGAAGCCGCCGCTCTCGGCCGGCACCGGCGACGACCAATTGATCGCGGACATAGGCCAGGGACTCGTTTCCCGGCGACGTGGGTACCAGGTCTACGCCAGGCCAGATGGTGGGGACAACAGCATCGGCGATGGTCGCGTTCGACGACTCGGCGAGTACGTCGGCAACACCGACATCGTCGCTCTCGAGCTCGGTCCTGGTCAGGACTGTGCTGGCGTTGCCTTGCGGATCCACGTCGATAACGAGTGCTCGCTTCCCCGCTTGGGCAACGGCGTAGGCGAGGTGAAAGACGGTGGTGGTCTTACCCACGCCGCCCTTCTGGTTGCAGAACGCAAAGATGTCAGCGGGCATGGTGGGTCTCACTTTCCATGGATGAATGGGACGAACTGGCGGTATTGCGGGTATGGGACGTCATGCACGCCTTGGAACCGAGGGATGAGTCGCACCCTGTAAAAGGGTCGGGTGAATTACAGGTGAGGGGCGCGATGCGTGAGTCGCGTGCCATAGGCGAAAGACGCGCCATAGTGGCATGAGAAGCATTTACCAACAACACATCCCGAGCTTGACTCTCTACCTTTGCAGGCATTGGAGGTATGGCACTGCGGGATGTATGACGCCCGTCGCCAGCGAGTCATCTGAGGCACTCTTTGCGGGTAATTCAGGTACGTCAGTTTTGCGGAACGCCGCCGCACCGCTAGCGGGAGCGGCCTGCACCGGCGAACTGCCGCGCTCGAGCTGAAGCAGCCAAATATGTTGCTCTGCTTGGATCTTCACGGAATCGACGTTCACAACGGATATGAGTAAGCGAGCGGCGTGGACTGAAAGATCGAGGCCTGCATGACGGTTCGTCATGCAGGATAACTTGGTCATGTCAGCATTGCAGATGGGTCGAGAACTCAATTGGTACCTCCATAGTGGTGACGTATGAAAGACAAGGGACTTCGTTCGTTCCCTCCGGACCCCCCATGGCCCCTGAGCCAATTTCCGCACCCACGTTGTCCGCTCCACGCCCGATAGCCCCGCGCCTCAGTGGGCGCGCGGCTAATCGGTATCGCCACCGGTTCGATGATCAGTCGAGCTGGTGGTGCCTCGGGGCCGGTCTCCGAGGATTTACAAAGGGTGCACAGGCCGGCGGCAGGCTGGTGTTACGTCGGGCTCTGCCAGAAAACGACGCTGCTGCGGCACATCAGCCTTGCTAGGAAGTCCCGTAGCCAAGGCTTGTGCGGCACGAGCAGAAGAACTCGACCGCGCTGTCGCGGGTCAAAACATGCGTCATCGCCCGCTCGGCCCCTGACCTAAATCGAGGGCGGAGAACGGTGACTCGGCGAAATGTCTTGAATGACTTATCAAGACGCTCTATGATCGGTGGCGAAGCTCCTTCCTCACGGGTTGTGGTTTCGACGCCCTCGGCCTCGGTGCTGGTAACACTGAGATTTTCCGGGGGCGTTTCAGTTTCCTGAGGGACAGTTGGCTCTCGGCCTCACGCGACGCCTGAGCTGGCGTCGGATTGCGCCTCGAGACCTTCGATGTACTCATCGATGGCCGTATCCGGGATCAGCCGGCGCTTGCCGACCTTCACGCTCCGGATTTCTCCGGACGCGATCTTGTTGAAGAAGTTGGAACGTCCAAGTCCCGTGCAAGCCATAGCCTCCGGGACAGACAACAACCGTCTGGGCATCTTCAGCACCTCCACTGAATTGTGTAGTAGAGCCACATTCTGCAGGACATTTCTGGTCAGTCCACGTGGTTCCACCACAGAGTACCAAGTACGTAGCCATCCCACAACGGGGAGACATTCTCCGCTAGACTGCGTAACCATGACGCAGTCGTGGGCGGAATCGATCGTTGCCCGGGTCGCCTCGGAAGTGCGCCGACTTCGAGGTAAAGACCACTCCGCTCTGTCCGCAGCAAAGCTTGCCGACAGGACGGTTGACTTCGGGTGGGGGATCTCGCGATCTGTAGTCGCGGACTTGGAGACCGGACGAAAGAAGAGCTTGGACGTCTCGGAACTCTTGATTTTGGCTGCGGCACTGGGAGTCTCACCAGCACAACTGGTCTATCCGGACCTCCCCAAGGGAAGAGTCGAAGTACTCCCAGGGCTCCAGCAGGAGTCTCACGATGCCCTCCGCTGGTTCAGCGGGGAGGCTGGGCTGATGCGGCCGAGCTCCGAGTGGACCGAGGAGGAATCCGACGCTCCTTTCGAAATGTGGGTACGTGACACCTTCGACCCGAAGAACGATCGCGTTGGGATCACTCGTGAATGGCTTGATGCGTTGAAGGCGATGCGGCGTGCTCGGGTGCAGCTCCGAAGCGGCCTTTCCAAGAATGAATCAGCTGAGCACATCGAGTCGATGCAATATCTGTACGAGGATGCTCGACGGCGTTCGGAAGAGCTCTTTAGACGGATGACCGAACTGGGCATGAACACGCAGGACGAAGAGGATGGCTAGGCAGCAACTGCCGCCACAGATCAAGAAGATCTACGTCACCAATCGGTCTACAGGCAGTACCGAGTTGCGGTATCAAATGACCGTCGACGCTGGTGGTGCCGACGCCACCGGCACCCGGGCGTCGAAGCGAACGCAGTTGCGTCGTCGATTTCTTACGGAGAAGGACGCTCGCGCAGCCCTATCCAAGGTGCTCGAGGAAGTCTCGAAGGGGACATTCGTTCCCTCCTCGACCACCACGGTCGAGGAGGCTTGCGCTGAGTGGCTTGCCGGACGACGCGTACGAGAGTCCACTAAAGCCGCGTACACCCATGCCATTCAACCGCTGCGCGATACTTACGGCGCGCTAGCGGTGCAGAAGTTGACCAAAGGTCACTTGGACGCTCTGGTGAACGATCTGTTGGCCGGCCGCTCGGTCAAGCCCGATGGCCAACTGCGACGTCCGTGGAAGGCCACTTCGATCAATCCGATGCTCAACCTTGTAAGCGCAGTCCTCACCGGGCTGATGCGAGAAGGGCGATTGGTACGAGACGTTGCCGCGCTCGTCGACCGCGCGCCCCGTGTGCACGTCGAGATGCAGACATTCACGGAGGACGAAGTGCAACGCCTCCTGGAAGCATCGACGTGCGATCGGAACGGCCACGCTTGGCTGCTTGCTCTGAGCGGCCTCCGACGCGGTGAGCTGTGCGGGCTTCGATGGAACGATGTCGATCTTCACGCCGGCAGCCTGACAATCAACAACACGCGAGTCTCGGTCAATGGACGTGTCGTAGAGGGCCCTCCGAAGACAGAAAAGTCCAAGCGCACGCTTCCCCTCACACCAGCCCTAAAATCCGCACTCGAAACTGCACACCGCTTGCAGGGTGTGGAACGAAAGAGCTCGACCTACGTCGGCCCTGGCACCTACGTCGTGTCCGACGCTGTTGGGCGACCTTTCCATCCCGATACGGTCAGCGACTATTGGCGCAGGCTATGCACCAACAGCAAGGTGTCCGACATCCGCCTCCACGACGCCCGCCACACGTGTGGGACTCTGCTGCACCTTCAGGGTGTGCCGATTGCCGTCATCTCGGCATGGCTTGGGCACTCGGACAACGCATTCACAATGCGCACCTACGTCCATTCCCAGAACCATGCGCTACTGGGCGCAGCCGACACTTTGCAGTCACTCGTCCAGCGTCGCGACGAGCCATCCGACGATGCGCGTTGACCGGCGTTTGTCCGCAACCGTCCACATAGGAGCAGGCGGTCTCACCAGGCGCTGTTCCGGCGAGTTCTGCGGCACTTGTGACATTCTGTGACACTGAGCTCGCCTAATCGGCAATGAATCTCATTACTAGTAGCTCAAAAAGCCAGTTCAGAACCCTTTTTCAGTGGAGCCTCCTAACGGGATTGAACCGTTGACCGCTCGCTTACAAGGCGAGTGCTCTACCGCTGAGCTAAGGAGGCAGTGAAGCGAAGCCAGCATATCCGTTCATCGGACGCTCAGTAACAACAGGTACCTTGTCCGTGGATCACCCCAGCAACGTGTAAAGACGGTCATGACTTTCCTGCAAGACCTGACGGCTTCGCTGAGCCGTCTCACCGGTGAGCGTCGGGCCACCATCGATACGCCGACCGCAGCACCGTCGCCTCTTCGTCCGATCGATCTGACCGACGATGCGTCGGTCGCGGAGGTTCTGGATCTCGCGGTTCGCGTCGGCGAGGTGTTGTTGGCCTCGGGCACATCGGCGGTGGATACGGCGACTCAGGTGCAGTTCATCGCGGCGACGTACGGCCTCGCGCGGTGCGATGTGGACGTCACGTACAACTCGATCACTCTGAGCGCCCATCGCGGTCCGACGCGTCCTCCGGCGTCGACGATGCGCATCGTGCATTACCGCTCGATGGACTTCACGCGGCTGGCAGAGGTGGACCGTCTCATTCGCGCGGTCCGCGTGAAGATGGTGCCGCCGAGCGCGGCGCTGGATCGGCTCGAGGAGATCACCAAGGCCCCGCATCCTTACAACCGTTGGATTGCGACGTTCGCGTGGTCCGGCATGGCCGCGGCCGTCGGCGTCCTGCTCGGGGGTGGCCTCTTGGTAGCCGTGGTGAGCTTCCTGACGACGATGGTGATCGATCGAATCGGTCGGATCCTGAACCGAGCCGGTCTGCCGTTCTTCTTCCAACAGGTCGTCGGCGGGTTCATCGCGGCCACCCCGGCGATCACGCTCTACAACTTTCAGGACCAACTCAACATCAGCATCTCTCCGTCGATGGTTATCGCGGCCGGTGTCGTTGTGTTGCTGTCGGGCCTGTCTCTCGTCGGTACGTTTCAAGATGCGATCACCGGGGCCCCGATCACGGCGTCGGCCAGGTTCTTCGAAGTGTTGATGATGACAGCAGGAATCATCGCCGGTGTCGCGACCTCACTGCGATTGGCCGCCCTCATCGGCAGCGACCTCCCGCAGATCAGCAACCTGGCACCACCGGACATCCTGGAGGTACCGACGAAGGTGCTGGCGGGTGCGGCGGCGTCGTTGTTCTACGCACTGGCCACCTACGCCGAGCAGCGTGCGTTGCCGGCCGCGTTCATCGGCGGCTTCGCGGGCTCACTCGTGTACTTGCTGTCTCAGACATTGACCGTCGGACCGATCATCGCCTCGGCCATCGCGGCGACCGTCGTCGGGCTGGCCGGTGGCCTGTTGGCCCGTCGTGCACTGATTCCGCCGTTGATCGTCGCCGTGGCCGGCATCACGCCGTTGCTGCCCGGTCTGTCGCTCTACCGCGGTCTGTACGCGATCCTCAACGACCAACTGTTGCTCGGAATCAGCTCGCTGTTCGCGGCCCTGGGTGTCAGTTGCGGCCTGGCCGCCGGCGTGACCCTGGGTGAGTGGGGTGCCCGCACGCTTCGCAGGCCTCGCATCCTGGCGCGCACCGAGGAACTACTGCGCCCGACGCTTCGCCGCACAGAAGAACCGCGCCGACCGACGGTTCGTCGGCGGCGCGGCACGGGTACTTCGTAACGCGGAAGTCAGGCCTCGGTGCTGGGGGTTCCCTCGGCAGAGGCGCGTGCAGCAGCGTCGGCTTCCATGGCCTCACGCAGGCTGCGCGGACGCATATCGGTCCAGTTCTTCTCGACATACTCGAGGCAGGCTGCGCGGGTGTCTTCACCGAAGACGACACGCCATCCCTGAGGGACCTCGGAGAACGTCGGCCACAGCGAATGCTGGTCTTCGTCGTTGACCAGCACGAAGAAGCGTCCGTCTTCGTCATCGAACGGGTTGGTACTCATCTCGCCTCACTCGTCGCGAACGTTTGGTTGGTAAGTCTGCACCGTGAGGTGCCACACGACCCTAGCAACGCAGGTCGGGCTCCGGTGCCGTCAGGCCTCGAGAAAGCCGAGCAGTTCCGCATTGACGGCCTCGGGGCGCTCGAGATATCCGTAGTGCCCGGCATCCGCTATCTCCACGTACCGGGCACCGGGGATGGCGTCGGCCAACTCCTTGCCCAAGTACGGCGGGATCATCCGATCGTCGGCGAATCCGACCGACAGGCACGGCACCGCCACGCCGCGGTACGCCCCAGTCCGATCGAAATCGTCCTCCATGCCCAGCTGAGCACGCACTCCGGCGGAGGGCGAGGAGGCAGAGAACTCGAACAGGTCCAGCCAGTCCCGTGCCCCGCGAGAATCACGCAACGTGGCAGGCGACAGGTTCATCACCGCTGTCACCGCAGCCGAATAGGTGCCGGGAAGCTCGACACGCTTGTCGTACAGCGCTCGTTCGCCGTGGGCGAGAGTCTTCTGGAATTCGTCGACCCGGGCGTGGCCGGCGAGGAAGACAGCTTTGCGAACCAAGTCGGGCCTGCTCAGAGCAAGCTCCTGCGCGACGCGTGAGCCCATCGACGTTCCGACGACATAGGCCTTCTCGTCGCCGTTGCGGACGAGCTCGATCAGCCCCGCGGTGTCGGCGACCATGTCCTCCATGGTGATGCCGTGCGTGCTCTCCGACGACGGAGCGATGCCTCGATTGTCGAACGTGCACACCCGGTAACCCGCTGCTGTGAGTGCGGGCACCTGATGCAGCTCCCACACACGACCGGGGCTGCCGGTGCCCATGATCAGAACTACCAGGTCTCCACTGCCCTTGACCTGGTAGTTCACGTCGATGCCGTTGATCTTGGCGATAGGCATACGTCTCCTCACTGCTGATGTATTCGTCGGCGATCGTATCGTTCGGCACCGACGCGGGGTTACTCGAACAGCCAGTGGGTACCTGGTGTTACATGACTGACGAGAACGTAGCGGGCGAAGCACGCAAGGGATTGCTCGACGGAATCAAGGGCAAGGCCAAAGAGGTCGTGGGCGCGGTCACCGGCAACGACTCGTTGACAGCCGAGGGCCAATTGCAGGCCGCTCAGGCCCGCGAACACAAGGAGGCCCAGGCCACGGAGCGGGTCGCCGAGGCACAGGCCACCGAAGCCGCGGAGGAACTGGCCGACGTCCGCACTGCGGCCGAGAGCCGTCGGGAGGCCGCAGAAGAGAACGCCGCGGA
>NZ_BAOX01000079.1:0-17846 GCF_000813105.1 Rhodococcus sp. BS-15
ACGGCACCACTGTGCCCATCACCGCCAACGACCTCCGCCCGCACATCCCCACCAAACCGAAACAATCCGGCATCATCGCTTATCCCCACCCACCCGACAACCGGGAGCAGGAGACAGACGACACGGCAGCACCGCCGTTCTAGGCGCGCGCCAACAAGCGCCCGGTCGAGGATTCCGACCCCGCGATCCACGACCGTCGCACCACACCCGACAAGCCCAGCCGGTCGTACGCCGTCACCGGGTTACGGTGGTACAGCTGCGTCACGTCCACGGTGAACATCTCCTCCGGCGCAAACGCCACCAAGTCTGCCGCGCAGCCGATCTCGATACGGCCTCGGTCTGCCATACCTACTTGGTCGGCAGTATTGGTGGCCATCCACCGGACGATGTCGGTCAGTGCGAACCCACGGGCACGCGCCTCCGTCCACACCGCAGCCAGCGACACCTGCAAGGACGCGATACCGCCCCACGCATCACCGAAGTCTCCAGTGTCGAACCTCTTCAGATCCGGCGTACAAGGGGAGTGGTCGGTGACGATGGTGTCGATCGTGCCGTCGAGCAGTCCCTGCCACAGCGCCTCGCGGTTCCCGGCCTCGCGGATCGGCGGACAACATTTGAACTGCGTCGCCCCCGCCGGTACTGCTTCCGCATCGAAACACAGGTAATGCGGGCAGGTCTCGACCGTCACCCGCACGCCGTCTCGCTTCGCCGCTGCAATCATGGGCAACGCATCAGCACTCGACAGATGCAGAATGTGCACCCGACACCCCGTCTGTCGAGACAACTCGATCACCTGCTCGATGGCACGGTTCTCGGCCGCACGCGGACGCGATTCCAAGAAGCCCGAGTACTCACGGCCTGTCGCCGCCGGTGCCTCGGCGATCACCTCGGCGTTCTCGGCGTGCACGATCATCAACCCGTCGAACGACGCGATCTCGACAAGAGCCTTCTCCAGTTCCGGCAGGGTCAATGGCGGAAACTCGTCCACGCCCGACGCGAGCAGGAAGCACTTGAAGCCGAAGACGCCCGCCTCGTGCAACGGCCGCAGCTGATCGACGTTTCCGGGAACCGCCCCGCCCCAGAATCCGACGTTGACGACCGACTGATCCGCAGCCACCCGCCGCTTGGTCTCCAACGCCGCGACGTCGACCGTCGGGGGAATGCTGTTGAGTGGCATGTCGACGATGGTCGTGATGCCGCCCGCGGCCGCAGCGCGGGTCGCGCTCGCGAACCCTTCCCACTCGGTGCGCCCCGGCTCGTTGACGTGCACATGGGTGTCCACCAAACCCGGCAGCAGCACCTCATCCGGCCCGAGCTCGACCACCGCCGCCGCAGATACGCGCGCATCCAGGGAGTCGATGGCCACTATCCGACCGTCAGACAAGGAGATCGATGCCGCCACCTCCCGGCCACCGATCACCGCCCGCGACGCGCGAACAACCAGATCAGACTGCACTGGAGACACTTTGAAGCTCCGAGGACTTCCACGCGATGTCGGCCGCATCGAGGGCTTCGGCGTCGAGTTCACCGAACAGCCGCAATCGGGACAATCCGCCATCGGGGTACACGTCCAGCCGCAGGTGCGTGTACGCGTCGGCCTCGTTCAACAGGAAGCGATGGCGGGTGTCCGGCTGGACGGCGGTGCGGGGCAGAATCTCGTTCCATGCCGTCGGGTCGGTGATGTGTCGGCGACGAGAATCGATGGCACTGAGTCGAATCCACCCCGGTGCGTTACCGACGTAGTAGCTGGTATCGACCTCCACGTGGCGCGGGGCACCAGGAGATGCGAGTGCGAACACCGCGAAGTCGTTGCCGCCGTTGCGTCGTCGAGAGTTCTCCCAACCTTCGCCCATGTTGCGGGCCCGCCCGGGCAGGATGATGTTGGCGGGCGAGGAGTAGAACGCGTCGGAGCAGTCGGTGAGCCGAGCGCCGTTCTCCGCGGCCAGCAGGTCGACGGTGCCTGCGAGGAACCGCGGATCCTGCACCACCTGACCGTGCACACGGAACCGGGCAACGCCACCGTCGGGATAGATCGACAGACGCACATGCGTCCACCGGTGCCGATCGGCCACCTCGTACCTGTTCGCCGTGTCTCCGACTGCAGGAGACTTGTCGACAATGGTGTGCCAATCTGCCTTCAGCACATCCTCGATGGACGGATAGCCCTCGATCGACGCCGCCTCGACGGACACGAACGGCGGGTAGTTGCCGGTGAAGTGAGCGGTGTCCACGACGACGCCGTGCACGATGCCCGGTGCCCCCAGTCGCACGATCGCCCAGTCGTGACCGCCTTCGTCGCGGCGACGACGAGTCTCCCACCCGTCGTACACCTTTCCCTTGTGGCCGAAGTCCTCGGGATCGAACAGCGGAGCATCGGGCTTGATCAGGTTCTCGCGCTGGGCGAACAACTCGTCGTTCGCTGCGGAGACGCTGCCGCCGAGCGCCCGAGAAGCCAGATCGGTCAGCGTGGTGAAATCGGTTCCGGTCATGAAGTTCCTTCCAAAATGTGTGTGGTGGCCAAGGTTCGGCCCACCTCGTGCAACAACCTGGCCGCATCACGCATCGAGATTCGAGGGTCCGACTCCAAGTCGGTGAGTGCATAGGAGGCCGTGATTCCGTAGGGGCGCAGTCGATCCAAGCCGACGACGTTGCGTCCAGCCACGGTGATCACCGGAACACCGGCTGCACGTGCAGCGTGCGCGACACCGATCGGTGCCTTGCCGTGCAAGCTCTGCTCGTCGAGGGAGCCCTCACCGGTGACGACCAGATCAGCCGACGCCAGAGCGCTACCGAAGTCGATCAGTTCGAGCACCGTCTCGATACCCGGCTTGGCCGCAGCACCGAGCACGGCGATGGCTCCGAACGCAGTGCCACCGGCCGCTCCGGTTCCGGCCAGCCCGCTCACATCACGTCCGATTGCGTTGCGCACGAGATGCGCCCACTGCCGCATCCCGTGTTCCAGATACAGCAGCTCCTGCGGTCCGGCACCCTTCTGCGGTCCGTAAACCGCGGCGGCTCCGGTCCGGCCGAGCAACGGATTGTCGACATCGCACGCCAACTCGAACACCGCGTTGCGAGCCGACGGCATCAGGCCCGATACATCCAGGTGCACCGCGCCGCGCAACGCACCGCCACCGAGCGCGACGTCGTTGCCGTCGGCATCGACGATCCGTGCACCCAGTGCCGACAGCATGCCGGCCCCGCCGTCGGTGGAGGCACTACCCCCGAGTCCGACGACGATACGTTCGGCACCCGCCTCCAGAGCGTCCGCGATGACGGTACCGAGGCCGAACGTGCTGGCTCCCAGCGAATCCGGCCGTCCATCGGGCAGGAGTTCGAGCCCTACGGCCGACGCCAGTTCGACGACGGCGGTAGCGCCCCGACGAGCGTAGGAGGTGTGTACCGGTTCACCGGTCGGTCCCGAGCAGGTCACTGCCACTCGGTCCCACCCGGCGGTGACGGCAGCATCGACGGTGCCGTCACCGCCGTCGGCGACGGGCAGGCACACCGTCTCGAGCGACGAATCGACCGAGAGCATTCCCGATGCCAATGCCCGGGCGACGTCCGCCGCCGACAGCGAGCCCTTGAACTTGTCCGGAGCGAGCAGAATTCGCGTCATCTCTAGTCCAGCAGAAGCAACGCGGTGGGTGCGTCCGCCGAGGTGTTGGCCAGTTCCTCGAATTCACCGACGTTGTCGATCTCGGTGCCCATCGAGATGTTGGTGACCCGCTCGAGGATGATCTCCACGACGACGGGAACCTTGTGCTCGTTGGCCAGAGTTCGAGCCCGCACCAGCGTCTCGCCGATCAGGTCGGGCTCGGTGACGCGAAGTGCTTTGCAGCCCAGCCCTTCTGCCACCTGCACGTGGTCGACGCCATAGCCCTTGGGGATGCCGGGCTGAGTGTCCAAGACGTCCTGGTGGTTGATGTTGTCGAATCCCAGTTGCACGCAGAAGTCCATGTCGAAGGCACGCTGCGCCTGTCGGATCAGCCCGAGGTACGAGTTGTTCACCACCACGTGCACGTACGGCAGATTGAACTGGGCACCGACGGCCAGTTCTTCGATCATGAACTGGAAGTCGTAATCACCGGACAATGCAACGACATTCGCCTTGGGATCGGCGGCCACCGCCCCGAGCGCCGCGGGAATGGTCCAGCCGAGTGGGCCGGCCTGCCCGCAGTTGATCCAGTTGCGAGGGGAGTAGACGTGAAGGAACTGACCGCCTGCGATCTGCGAGAGCCCGATCGTGCTGATGTACCGGGTGTCGCGGTCGAAGACCTTGTTCATCTCCTCGTACACGCGCTGCGGCTTGATCGGCACGTTGTCGAAGTGAGTGCGGCGGTGCATCGTGCGCTTACGGGTCGCACAGTCCTCGACCCAGCCCGAAAGATCGCGCAGCGTACCTGCTGCCCGGCGCTCCTCGGCAACGGCCACGAACTGCTCGAGTGCGGCCTTGGCGTCGGAGATGATGCCGTAGTCCGGCGCGAAGACGCGTCCGATCTGGGTCGGCTCGATGTCCACGTGAACGAACTTCCGGCCCTTGCGGTAGGTCTCCAGTCCGCCGGTATGCCGGTTGGCCCAACGGTTTCCGATACCGAGCACGAAGTCCGAGGCCAACATGGTCGCGTTGCCGTACCGGTGCGCGGTCTGCAATCCGACCATGCCTGCGGCGAGACGGTGATCGTCGGGGATGGTGCCCCAGCCCATCAGTGTTGGGATGACAGGGACGTCGAGAATCTCGGCGAGCTGGACGAGCAGGTCCGAGGCATCGGCGTTGATGATGCCGCCGCCGGCCACGATCAACGGGCGCTCCGCCGCGAGGAGCATGTCGATGGCCTTCTCGGCCTGAGCACGTGAGGCGACGGGCTTGTGCACGGGCAACGACTGGTACGTCTCGGGATCGAAGTCGATCTCGGCCAGCTGCACGTCGATGGGCAGGTCGATCAACACCGGGCCGGGACGGCCGGACCGCATCAGGTGGAATGCCTGCGCGAACGCACCGGGAACCTGCGCCGGTTCGAGCACGGTCATCGCCATCTTGGTCACCGGTGCGGCGATCGACGCGATGTCGACGGCCTGGAAGTCCTCCTTGTGCAGCCGCGCGACCGGGGCCTGGCCGGTGATGGCGAGGATCGGAATCGAGTCTGCCATGGCCGAATACAGCCCGGTGATCATGTCGGTTCCGGCCGGGCCAGAGGTACCGATGCAGATTCCGATGTTGCCCGGTGCCGCCCGGGTGAACCCCTCCGCCATGTGTGAGGCACCCTCGACGTGGCGGGCCAGCACGTGGCGGATCCCACCGTGATCGCGCATCGCCGCATAGAAGGGATTGATGGCTGCACCGGGGAGACCGAATGCGGTTGTCGCACCTTCGAGTTCGAGGATCTTCACTGCGGCATCGGCCGCACGCATCCTGGCCATGTCAATTGTCCTTGCTTGTGATCGAGGAGCCGGAGAGCCGAGCGACGCCGCGGTACAGGGCCGAATGATCCAGGCCGCCATCACCGTTGGCGCGGGCCGAGGCCATCAGCTGCGCCAACACAGCGCCCATCGGAATCACGACCCCCGCCTCGCGTGCGGCCGAGGTGACGATGCCGAGATCCTTGTGGTGCAGGTCGATACGGAACCCTGGCTCGAACGACCGGTCGAGCATCTTCTGCGCCTTCTGGTTCAGCACCGCCGAACCGGCGAGGCCACCGCCGAGAACCTCGACCGATGCAGCCAGATCGACGCCGTAGGCCTCGAGGAATGCGATCGCCTCGGCGAGCACCTGAATGTTGCCGGCCACGATCAGCTGGTTGGCAGCCTTGACCGTCTGACCGGAACCGCTCGGGCCCACATGCACGACGGTCTTGCCGACAACGTCGAGAATCGGCTTGGCCGTGGCGAAGTCGTCCGCGCTGCCCCCGACCATGATCGACAACGTCGCGTTCTCGGCACCGGCCTGGCCACCGGAGACCGGGGCATCGAGGATGCGGAAGCCGCGCGAGGATGCGTCGGCAGCCAACGTGGCGGTGACGTCGGGACGGATGCTCGAGAAGTCGATGATCAGCGCGTCGCGTCGAGCATTGTCGAACACACCGCCCTCACCGGACAGGACGTCCTGCACATCGGGGGAGTCGGGGACCATGATCGCGATGACGTCGGCGTCGTGGACGGCCTTGGCGATCGAATCGGCAGCAGTGCCGCCTGCCTCGACCAGGGGGCCGGTGCGATCGGGGGTCAGGTTGTAGCCGACCACCTGGTGGCCGGCCTTGGCGAGATGCACGGACATGGGACTGCCCATGATTCCGAGGCCGATGAATGCAATGGTGCTCATATCAATCCCTACTTGGTAGTGGTGCCGGTGGAAAGAGCCAGCTCTAGCCAGTCGAACGTGTTCTCGCGGGTGGCCTTGTATTCGAGTCCGACGTAGCCGTCGTAACCCCGTTCGGCAAGGCCGGCGAGCTGTCCGCCGAGGTCGAGTGAGCCGGTGCCCGGTTCTCCGCGGCCGGGGGAATCGGCGATCTGTACATGCCCGATCAGGTCGTGGTGGGCATCGAGCGCTGCGGGAGCGTCGTCTCCGTTTACGGCGAGGTGGTACAGGTCGGCCAGCAGGCGCAAATTGTGTACGTCCTGCTCACGGGCCACGCGGCGGATGGTGGCGACGGCTCCGGCAGCGGACTTCAGCGGGTAGGCGGGCGCGCCGCTGACGGGTTCGATCAGCACGACCGCACCGATCTTCGCGGCGGCCTTCCCCGCGGCGGCCAGGTTCTCGATCGCGACCTCGTCCTGGTCGAGCGGGTCGACGCCGTCGATGCGGTTTCCGTACAGGGCGTTGAACGCTGTGGTGCCGAGTTGTTCGCCGATTCCGACGGTGGCGTCGATGTTGTCTCGGAAGGCCTGCACCTGTGCTGGATCGGACAGAATCCCACGGTCGCCGGCGGGCATGTCGCCGGCCGCGAAGTTCAGGCCGGTCAGTTGCACCCCGGCGTCGCGGATCGAGGACACGAACGCGGAGACATCGGCGTCCGACGGCACCGGGCCCGAGAACGGCCACCAGAATTCGACGGCGTCGAAGCCGGCGTCTCGCGCGCGCTGCGGTCGATCGAGCAGAGGCACGTCGGTGAAGAGAATGGAACAGTTGACGGTGTACTGGAGTCGAGAATCAGTGAAGGTGTTCATGCACAGTGCCTTTCAGTTCTGAGGTTGCGGCAGGCCGCGGTACCTGCGCCAGCTGCCTGCGTAGGTGATGTCGGTCAGCTCGTCCGGCTGCGCGTCGAGCACCCCGGGCCGGAGGCCGACGCCCAGGACCGAGCGCCCGTCCTCGAGCGCGACCACGGTGAGTTCGAGCTCCGGTGGTTCGTCCGGCAGGAAGGACTTGCGGATGTCGTCCAGCGGAATGTCGTACAGCTCGCCCTCGATGGCCGCGCCTGCGGTGTGATCGAGCAGCAGCGCCGGGAATTCGTCCCGTACCGAGAAGAAGCGGTAGTTCGGGGTGGTGCGCACTGTCCCCACGAACGGGTGGGACGAGACGTTGTGGTGCAGGCTGCCGCCGCGCATAGCACCACCGTTGCAGAAAAGCTCCGTCATGAAGTCGTTCCTCTCGGGCTCGAACGGACCGGACTCAAAGTCCGTATTACGGAATACTGATTCCGTTTTGTGATTCGAGTGTGGCGTGCGCCACGTGGATCTGTCAAGACCCGTACCCCCCCGACCGTCCGCGTGAAGCGCCGAATGCCGTAGTGCAGCAACACCGGAGAGCCCGAAATGGACAGCCCGAGATCAACCCTTGACACTGGATGTGATCGGTGTCACGCTCGATTGGTGGAATTATCATTTCGTATTGCGGAATCCAAGCCGAACACGGCGGTCGATGATCTGAACTCGACCTCCGAGACCGATGCGGCACGCACGCTCTCGCTCTGCCTCGACGTGCCTCGCTGGGTCGAGGGAGTTCTGAGCGCCCGACCGTTCACCGACGTGCAGGCCCTGCGTCACGCCGTCCATCGCGCTGCCGCACCGTTGACAGCCGGAGAGGTGCGCCGAGCGCTCGCAGTGCATCCGCGCATCGGCGAGAGACCCGACAATCACGATGCGAGTGCGGAGTACGCGAGCGCCGAACAATCCGGCGTCGACATCTCCGACGCGAGCGTCGAACAGCGGCTACGAGCGGGAAATCTGGCCTACGAGAACCGATTCGGGCAGGTCTTTCTGATCAGGCCGCCGGCCGGGATGCCCACGCGGTTCTCGACGCTCTGCAGAGCAGGCTCGGCAACGACCCCGAGACCGAGGCCGCCGTTGTCGAACACGAACTGCGGGAGATCGCCGAGATTCGCGCAACAGGAAGTCTCGGCGATGTCTGACCCGAGGAGCCATGTGACCGCTCACGTGCTCGATGCGGCGAGAGGCGTTCCTGCGCAGGGTGTCTCGATCGTGCTCGCCGATCACCACGGCACCCCGGTTGCCGATGCCGTCACCGACGAGCAGGGCCGGGTCGGAGCGCTCGGTCCGACCGAACTCGACCCGGGTATCTACCGCCTCACCTTCGCTACCGGCGCGTACTTCGCGGCCCAGCACACCGAATGCTTCCACCCCGAGGTCGTCGTCACCTTCGAGATCACCGCACCCGACCAGCACTACCACATACCACTTCTGTTGAGCCCGTTCGCTTTCACCACCTATCGAGGGAGCTAGAACCCATGACCATCGTGCTCGGAGCAAACCAGTACGGCAAAGCCGAATGCAGACTCGTCCGCATCGACCGCGAGACTCCTCGCCACCGCATCACCGACGTCAGCGTCACCTCGCAGCTGCGCGGCGACCTCGAGGCCGTCCACACCGAGGGCGACAACGCCCACGTCGTCGCGACCGACACCCAGAAGAACACCGTGTACGCCTTCGCGCGGGACGGCATCGGGGCGATCGAGAACTTCGCCCTCCGTCTCGGCGAGCATTTCACCGGCATCTTCGACTGGATCACCGGCGGCCGCTGGGAGGTGGAGCAGTATTCCTGGTCGCGGATCGTGAACGGCACAGACGGATACGACCACTCGTTCGTCAAGGCCGGCGACGAGAAGCGGAACACGATCGTCACGGTCGACGGCGAGAACATTTCCATCGTCTCCGGAATCAGCGACCTCGTGGTACTCAATTCGACAGCCTCCGAGTTCTGGGGCTACCCGAAGGACCGGTACACCACACTGAAGGAGACCACGGACCGGATACTGGCGACGTCGGTCAGCGCCCGCTGGCGATACCTCACCACCGAGCTGGATTTCGACAAGACCTTCGACGACGTCCGCTCCATCATGCTCGACGCTTTCGCCTCCACTCACTCTCTTGCATTGCAGCAGAGTCTGTTCCAGATGGGCAAGCAGGTACTCGAAGCGCACCCGGAGATCGGCGAGATCAAGTTCTCGATGCCCAACATCCATCACTTCCTCGTCGACCTCGAGCCGTTCGGACTGGACAACCCCGGTGAGGTCTTCTACGTCGCGGATCGTCCCTACGGTCTGATCGAGGCCACGGTGGAGCGCGACGATGCCCCGGACGCGGGCCGCGCCTGGGATACCGTTCCCGGATTCTGCTAGGAGCGCCGCCGTGAAACTGACGAAACGCACCCATGCGCCGCACGATCCCGCCCGTCCCGAGGACGAACGGTTGTCGATCGGCAGGTCGTATCTCTATGGATTGCAGCACATCCTGACGATGTACGGCGGAGTCATCGCACCACCTCTGATCGTCGGTGGTGCAGCGGGGCTGAGCGGCACCGAGATCGCTCTTTTGGTCTCGGCCGCACTGTTCGTCAGTGGCGCGGCCACCCTGCTGCAGACCCTGGGAGTGCCGTACTTCGGTGCAAAACTTCCTCTGGTGCAGGGCATTTCGTTCGCGTCGGTGTCGACGATGGTGGCCATCGCGAGCGGGCCGGGTGGATTGAACTCGGTGTTCGGAGCCATCATCGCCGCCGGTGCCATCGGCATCCTCATCACCCCGTTCTTCAGCAAGATCGTGCGTTTCTTCCCACCGGTGGTGACCGGCACGATCATCACCGTCATCGGCATCTCGCTACTGCCCGTTGCGGTTCGGTGGGCGATGGGCGGTGACGAGCAGGCCACAGACTGGGGCTCGACGTCCAACATCGGGCTCGCTGCCTTCAGTCTTCTGGTCGTGCTGCTCGTCAGCAGACTGGTGCAGGGCACGCTTTCGCGACTGTCGATTCTGATCGGCATCATCGCAGGCACAGTGTTCGCCGTCCTCGTCGGCAAGGCCGACTTCTCCGGTGTGGGTGACGGTGCCATCTTCAGCTTCCCCGAGCCGTTCGCGTTCGGAGCACCGACCTTCCAGATCGCGGCGATCCTGTCGATGGTGGTGGTCATTCTCGTCATCATGACCGAGACCACCGCGGACATCCTGGCCGTAGGCGAGATCGTCGGCACCGACGTCGATGCCCGACGCGTCGGCGACGGGCTGCGCGCCGACATGGTGGCCACCACCATCGCTCCCGTGTTCGGCACCTTCCCGGCCAGTGCGTTCGCGCAGAACGTCGGTCTGGTGGCGGTCACCGGAATCAAGAGTCGCTACGTCGTCGCGGCCGGCGGCTCGGTACTGCTGTTCCTCGGACTCTTTCCCATCCTCGGACTGGTCGTCGCATCGGTTCCGTTGCCCGTGCTCGGCGGCGCCGGCATCGTGCTGTTCGGGTCGGTGGCCGCCAGCGGCATCAGGACGCTGTCCAAGGTGGAGTTCGACGGCAACCTCAACCTCGTCATCGTGGCCGTCGCCATCGGCTTCGGCGTCATCCCCATCGCGGTGCCGGGCTTCTACGCAGCGTTCCCCGACTGGGTCCACGTGGTACTCGACTCGGGCATCAGCGCCGCGAGCATCGTCGCCGTCCTGCTGAACATCGCGTTCAACGTCGTCACGATCGGCCAGAAACCCTCGCCCTCGGTGGTGACCGCTGCACCACCGGTGGCGACGCGGCATCACCAGTAGTGTTCTATCGAGATCGGTAGAAGCTACGAGCATGCGAGGTGGGACTGTGGCGGCAGGTGGCGGGGTGCAGTCCGTGGAGCGTGCGTTCGAGTTGCTCGACATCATGGCCGCCTCGGGCGGATCCATCGGGATCAGCGAACTCGCCGAGGGTACCGATCTGCCGATGCCGACCGTGCACCGACTGATCGGGACCCTCGTCTCGCTCGGCTACGTCAGACGGCTGCCGTCCCGTCGATATGCGTTGGGCACCAAACTCATTCGTCTGGGTGACAGTGCGAGCAAACTGATCGGCGGATGGGCGAAGCCGTACCTGGCCGAGCTGGTCCGGATCACGCACGAGACGTCGAACATGGCGTTCCTCGAAGACGACATGGCGGTCTATGTCGCGCAGGTGCCGTCCGAACACGCCATGCGGATGTTCAACGAGGTGGGACAGCGGGTGCTGCCGCACTCCACCGGCGTGGGCAAAGCTCTCCTCGCTCAGTTGGACGACGACGCCGTCCGCGCGATCGTCGGCCGACTCGGCATGGCCCCCCGCACCGTCAACACCATCACCACTCTGGACGCATTACTCGAAGATCTTGCGGTGATTCGCCAACGCGGCTACGCCATCGACGACGGCGAGCAGGAGGTGGGCGTGCGCTGCTTCGCCGTACCGGTGATCGGCGCACCGACTCTCACGGCGATGTCCATCGCCGGGCCCACCGCCCGGGTGACGCTCGAATCGGCCGAGCAGTTCGTGCCCCTGCTGATCTCGGCCGCGGAGCGACTGGCGAAAGATCTCGCGAGCAACAACCCAGCTTCCTAGTCCTTCAACACCCGCGCGTCGCGGGCAAACGACTGCACTTCCTCGGTCAGCCACACATGAGCCGGCACCGCGCCGCCGAGTAGTTCGCGAGCCAACGACGGGGAATCTCCTATCGGCACGTCGCTGCCCGCAATGATGATGTTGCCGTAGCGCCTGCCCTTGAGCATCGCCGGATCGGCGACGATCGCCAGGTGCGGAAAGACACTGCGCAAAGTCGACGCCTCCTGCTTCGCGAGCGAGAGATCGCGTCGGTCACCGCAGTTGACGACGTACATGCCGCCGGGGGAGAGGACGCGTCGAACGTGCGCGGTGAACTCGGCGGTCAGTAGCGGTGCCGGAGTTACCGCTCCTGCGAACACATCTCGCACGATCAGGTCGCGACTGTTCTCGGTCAGTGTCTCGGTGACCGCCCGTGCCTCACCGACGCGGATGCGCAGCAACGGCGCTCGCGGCAGGTCGAACCACTGACGTACCAGTTCCGAGAGCTTGCCGTCGAGTTCCACGACCACCTGACGCGCCCCCGGATATTCCGCGGAGAACGAGCGCGCCAGCGTGCACGCCCCGCCGCCGAGGTGCAGTGCCCGCAGCGGAAAGCTCGAATCCCACTGCGCTCGAACCAGTCCCGAGATCCAGCGCATGTACTCGAACTCGAGCACCGTCGGATCGTTCATGTCGATGTGTGAGCTGGGGACGTCGTTGACGTTGACGACCCAGCCATCGTCGGAGAACGTGTCGCGGACCAATTCACATGTGCCCGAATCGATTTCGAATACCCCGGGCTGCAGGGGGCCTGATGACTCCGATCCGCGCTTTCTACCCATGCTCGGGCCCCTCGAGCCGGAAGTCCTCGAAATCGAATCCAGGAGTGACGGTGCAGCTGACCAGACTCGGCTCGTCGCCCACGGGACGCGCCCGCTGCCACACCGATGGCGGCACGATCTGCTGCGGCGAGTCCGGTCCGACCAGCAGCGAGGTCACGGTTCCCGGCTCGTCTCCTGCGCCGCCGAGGTCGAGCTGCACCGGACCACCGCGGTGATACAGCCACATCTCGGTCCCGCGGACGGTGTGCCACGCCGACTGCTGGCCGGGCATGAGCAGAAGCAGAATGGCCGTGGCTGCCGCGCGGGGACCGGAATAGCCGTCGGGCAGGAACTCCTGTGGGATCGTGACCTCGCTGCGCCAGGTCTCGCGAAACCATCCGCCCTCGGGGTGTGGTGCCAGGTCGAGGGCCAGGGCCCAGTCGGGCAGCTGTGTCATCTAGTCCACCTTCGCCAGCAGGGCACGCGCGGTGTCGTGCAATTCGCTCACGTCTGCCGACCAGCCCAGCACCCGCAGGGCGGCTTCGGCAATGGCGGCGGCGTCGGCCAGCGCATCGGGCCTGCCGTTCTCGAGGTCGGCGCGGGCGTTCACGACGGTCTCCACCAGGCGAAACGGAAGGTCGACGGTGCCCGGACGCGGCGTGGCACCGAGCTCGGCCACCGTGTCCGACGCGATGGCCGCATACAGGCCCATCAGCGTGTAGCGATGGTCGCGGAAGGTTTCGAATCGCTCGCTGCGCAGTTCGGGCAGTAGGTAGAGCGCGCCGAGATTCCAGGTGGACGCACCGAGCTGGCCGGCGTCGAAGTAGGCCAGTGCGTACATCTGGGTCGCAGCCTCGGCCCCCCGACTGCCGAATGCGCTGCGCGACGGCCAGCGGCGCATCGACCGTTCCGCTGAGCAGCGCGTCGAGTATGTCGTCCTTGGTGGCGAAGTGGTGATAGAGCGAGGCCTGACGCAATCCGACGGCATCGGCGATGACGCGGGTGGAGGTATTGGTGAATCCGCGAGTGGTGAAGAGCTCTGCCGAGGCGTCGAGTATCTCCTCGCGAGCGGTGTCGCCGGGCCGCTTCTTCGTGCTCAGCCTTGGCCTGCCTGCTCCGGTCATGAGTGCATCTTGTCAGGTCGACGTGACGGTGAGATTTCTGTCATCTGATCGAAATAGACGAAACGAGCTTGTTGCACGACGGTCACCGCCAGGGAACGACGGTGCCGAAAACTATCAACTGACAGAAAACCCGCCTCGGCGATGCAGCGGGGTCACTCATCCACCCACCTCGCCCGTAGGAGATCACATGAGCTCGACCACACTGCCCGCGTCAGGCCAGGGGTCCGAATCACCCGCCACCTCGGACCATTCGGATCTGGCTGCGCTGGGCTACGACCAGCAGCTGCATCGCAGCCTGGGTAAGTACGCGTCCTTCGCGGCCGGCTTCTCGTTCGTCTCGATTCTGACGACCATCTTCCAGCTCTTCGGACTCGGCTTCAGCTTCGGTGGCCCGGCCTTCTTCCTCACCTGGCCGCTGGTGTTTCTCGGGCAGTTCATGGTGGCCCTGAACTTCGCCGAACTCGCTGCCCGTTATCCCATCTCCGGTGCGATCTACCACTGGTCGCGGCGCATGGGCGGTGAGCTGGTCGGCTGGTTCGCGGGCTGGTTCATGATCATCGCGCAGATCGTCACCGCCTCGGCGGCCGCAATCGCACTGCAGGTGGTGCTACCCAGCATCTGGGGCGGATTCCAGCTGATCGGCGAGGACACCGCACTCACCTCACCGAGCGGTGCCGCGAATGCCGTTGTGCTGGGCTCGATTCTGCTGGTGCTCACCACCACCATCAACTGCATCGGCGTGAACTGGATGTCGCGGATCAACAGCATCGGCGTCACCTGCGAGATCGTCGGCGTCATCGCCCTCGTGCTGGTGTTCTTCACCCACGCCGAGCGTGGACCGCAGGTGGTCTTCGATACCGGAAGCGCCGGAGCCGATCCCGGCTACATCGGTGCCTGGATCGTCTCGGGCCTGATGGCCGCCTACGTCATGGTCGGCTTCGGCTCGGCAGGCGAACTCGCCGAGGAGACCCGCAATCCCCGACGCGTCGCGCCGCGCACCATCCGCCTGGCCCTCTCCGCATCGGCACTGGGCGGCGGCCTGATGATCGTCGGCGCACTGATGGCGGCACCGAGCCTCACCGACGGTCAGCTTGCGACACAGGGACTTCCGTACGTCATCGACTCGATCCTCACCTCCCCGTGGGGCAAGGCCCTGCTCGTCGACGTCGCGATTGCCGTGTTCATCTGCACCCTCGCCATTCAGACCGCGGCATCACGGCTGATGTTCTCCATGGCCCGCGACGGACGACTGCCCGCCTCGGCGGCTCTGGCGAAGGTCAACTCGCGCACCGGAACCCCCATCGCACCCTCGGTTCTGATCGGTCTGGCCTGCGTGGCGATCCTGGCCGTCAACGTCGGCAACTCCGCCATCTTCACCACGCTGTCCAGCGTCTGCATCGTGCTGATCTACCTCGCCTACATGATGGTCACCGTCCCGCTGCTGATCCAGCGACTCAAGGGCTGGCCGCACGGCGGAGTACAGAAGGACAGCGACGGCGAGAAGCTCTTCACCCTCGGACGCCTCGGCTTGCCCGTCAACATCGCAGCGGTTCTGTACGGCGGCCTGATGGTGATCAACCTGTCGTGGCCGCGCGCCGAGATCTTCGACCCCACCGGCGAATTCCCACTCCTGCGATGGGCCGCACCCCTGACCGTCCTCGCCGTGATCGTCGTCGGCATCGCCTGCCTGCCCCGCGGCAAAGCTCACCCCAAGCCCGTCACGATCGGAGCCTGAACCACCATGACCACAGCAACCACCTACTCCGCCAAGGAACATGCACGTTCCCAGGCCACTGTCGCGCCTGCACCCACCGCACCGGAGGGCATCTCGGAGCTCACCTGGGCCGAATCGGTCCCCGGCGGCAGCTACACCACCAAGGTCCTCGCTCGCGGAACCCGGCTACGCCTCGTCGACGTCGACGGTGATTCCTGCGCCAATCTGTTGCTCTACCGCGCCGACGCTCCGTGGGAACGGCTCAACACCGCCGACACCGTCAAGGTGCCGTGGCAGGCGTACCTGAGCGCGGGCCATCCCCTGCTCTCGGACCAGGGCCGCGTACTCGCCACCATCGTCGACGACACCTCCGGCCACCATGACGCACTGTGCGGCACCACCTCGACCGCTACCAATGTCGCCAAATACGGAGTCAGCGGACCACATTCGACGGCTCCGGCCGGTAGAGAACTGTTCACCCTCGCCGCGGCCAAGCACGGGCTCGAACCACGCGACGTCGCGCCGTCCCTGTCGTTCTTTCACGGCGTGCGAGTCGACGCCGACGGCAGTCTTGTCGGCACCGGATCCGCAGGAGCGGGGAAGTCGGTGGATCTGTTGATCCATCTTCCGGTGATCGTGTTACTGGCCAACACCGCTCACCCACTGGACCCGAGGTCCGAGTTCCCCACGACCACCCTCGACGTGCTGGCGTGGCGGGCACCGGAGGAACTGCTCGCTCTCGGCAACACGGAACCGGAATACCAGCGCGCAGTGCAGAACACCGAGGACGCAAGGAAGGCAGCACAGTGACCACAGGAACACTCGAGACCACGATCGTTCGAGACGAGATCGCCCCCGCATTCGGTCCATGGTCCGCCGTCGTCGAGGCCGGTGACGTCCTGACCATCGTCGATCTGTACGGCAATCAAGCCGTCGACACCCTGATGTACGGCGCGCACGATCATTCGATCCGGTACTCCGCCCCCGCCACCGTCACCGCGCAGCAGAACCTGTTCCTCACCACCGGAACCGTGCTGCGGAGCGATGATTCGACGCCGATCATGACGATCGTCGACGACGAGGTCGGCAACCACGACACCGTCGGCGGCGCGTGCTCCAAGGAATCGAACACCCTCCGCTACGGCCACCACACGCAGCATCAGCACGCGTGCGTCGAGAACTTCCTCATCGAAGGATCCAAGTGGGGACTCGGCAAACGAGACCTGGTGCCCAACATCAACTTCTTCATGAACGTCCCCGTCGACGCGGACGGCACCCTCGGTATCGTCGACGGTCTCTCGGCTCCCGGCAAGAAGCTGTCGTTGCGTGCCGAGATCGACACGCTGGTGCTGGTGTCCAACTGCCCGCAGATCAACAACCCCTGCAACGGATTCGACCCCACCGCGGTGCGCATGATCGTGACGCGCGCATGACCGGCGCGAACCTCACCGCCGCCAAGATGACGGTCCAGCGCCCGGGGATGATCACCACGGTGCAGGACTGGCCGGGCCGCATCGGATACTGGAAGGTGGGCGTGCCGCCGTCGGGACCGATGGACGACCTGTCGTTCCGGCTCGGCAATGTCGCGCTCGGCAACCCCGAGGGTGCACCGGGACTCGAATCCACCATGGCCGGCCCGGCATTGACGTTCGATGCCGACACCTACGTCTGCGTCACCGGCGCTGCGGTACCGGTGCGCATCGACGGCCGACCGGCCCCGCAGTGGAAACCGGTCCTGGTCCCCGCCGGTGCGACCCTCGATGTCGGCACCACCACCGGGCACGGGCTACGGGTCTACGTGCTGATCCAGGGCAGCCTCGACGTCGACGACTACCTCGGCAGCGCAGCGACGTTCACGCTCGGCAAGTTCGGCGGGCATCGCGGCGGCACCCTCGGCGAGGGGGACGTCATCGGCCTGGCAGGCCGCTCGGACAACCCGACCGTCCTCGGGCCGATTCCCATGGAACACCTGCCGGTACTGACGTCGAGCTGGGACATCGCCGTCACCGAGGGACCGCACGGCGCCCCGGAGTTCTTCACCCGCGAGGACATCGACACCCTCTACGCCACCCGCTACGAGGTGCACTTCAACTCCGACCGCACCGGGGTCCGGTTGATCGGGCCGAAGCCGCAGTGGGCCAGGGCCGACGGCGGCGAGGCCGGGCTGCACCCGTCGAACATCCACGACAACGCCTACAGCGTCGGGGCGTTGGACTTCACCGGCGACACCCCGATCCTGCTCGGACCCGACGGCCCGAGCCTGGGCGGATTCGTCTGTCCCGTCACCGTTGTCGCGGCCGAGCGGTGGAAGCTCGGCCAACTGCGACCGGGCGACACCATCCGCTTCGTTCCCGTGAAGGCGGCATCCACCGCGCCGCTGGGCTCACTCGGTCTCGCTCGCCGGGCGTCTCTGCCCGCGGTGTTCTCCG